>JBKEBE010000038.1:0-12496 GCA_047973025.1 Paludibacteraceae bacterium | reverse complement strand
ATGCGTCCGCAACACGGCGATATACTGGTCGCCGACTTAGACAACGACAATGATTTAGATCTACTCATTGCCGGCGAGCAACGTGCAAATCCGTTTGCTTACCAAGGAGGGTTATTCAAGAACGACGGAATCGGGAATTTCAGTCGAACTCAGACCAATATCACGCCGGGTTATATGGCTGCAATGGATGTTGGCGATATCGATGGAAATGGAAGTTTAGACGTAATATTCAACGGTGGGGTAAATATGGAGGCAAAATGGTCAAAAGGAATAGCACTTAATGATGGATCCGGAAATTTTACATTAGCACCGGAATCACTATACCCGTTGCCTCCGTCCAAATGTACAAGTAGCTTGTTTGCCGATTTTAACAACGACGGATTACTTGATTATCTTCATGCGGGGAATAGTTCAGATTCATGTACCGCGATATTTTTACAACAGTCCAATGGAGAATTTTTGGAAGACAAGAGCTCGTTTGCAAAGTACCAACTTACCGATCCATTATTTCAAGCTGTGGATTACAACAATGACGGCTATGTCGATTTATTCCTGATGGCTTGGCTTGAGCAGTCTGTCGATAATCTGTTCAGAGGACGAATTACCGGATTATTTGAAAATGACGGAACCGGAAAATTTATACTGAGACAACTTCCTTTTGTCCGAATGAAAAGCTTCGGTTCAGCAGATTGGGATGATGTGGATGGTAACGGTTGGCTTGATTTTATCATACACGGAGAAGGAAGTACGAGTTTCGAATCAAACGACTGGCTTACTCGTATTTACAATAACGAGAAAGGGGCTTTTTCCGAAGCATTTAAATACGAACGTAGCAGACAATTTTCCATAGGAGGAGCAACAATATTGCAAGACATCAATAACGATGGAGCTCCGGATGTATTATTCGAAGGATGGAGCGATAGACTCATTCCCAATCCCAGACAGAAGACGTTTGTTTATATGAATAACGACAAAAATAATTTGCTGGAATATGAAGATTTGAATGAAAACTATTTTCTCAGCAATCAATATCTGCCGGGCATGTCGGAGCAAGACTTTGAAATCGCGGATGTTGATGGTAATAACAAACCGGACTTCATCTATATGGGGTTTGCAGAAGGATACGCGGATAACCCTTATAATCCAAATCGAGTCATTGCGGCATGGTCTCCGAGTCCAGTCGATCAAGGACTTTACATGGAAGACTATAAAAACTCAGTGTCCCGTTGAATTTATCTTCGTCAATGACAGGAAACGGCGCAGAACGGCACGTTGTGATTGCTTGGGACGAACCGACGAATAACCATGCAAAAAAAGGGACCACTTACAATTTGTATTTAAAAGACAAAACAACCAATAAATGGCTATACAACCCGATGGCAGTCGTTGGTGGAGAAAAAGACGGATGGAGAAAAGTTAATCGAATGGGAAATGTGTTTTTAAACAAACAGATAGAATTACACCTCCTTTCCGGAGAGTATGAATGGAAAGTTCAGGCAGTTGACCCCGCCCGCTTCGGAGGTTCTTTTGCTCCCTTACAATCTATTTTGGTAACAACAGGTATTTCTACCGTTGAACTATTCAACCCCAATGTGTCAATTGTTAAAAATTCATTGCGTATTGAAAATAAAACAGATGAAGTCCTTGATGTAAAAATCTACTCAACATTAGGACAAAAACTGATAGGAGAAAAATTTACCTCTACTTATCAAAAGACGTTGACAGCAGGAATTTATATTATTGAAATAACCGGAAAAAATAAGCAATATCAATCAAAGATAATTATCCCTTAATAGTGGAATCCCGGAGTGAAAGAAATGGTTATATACCATTTTAGAGCGGTTTAAACCCAATTATCTCCCGCACCTCACGGATGGTATTTTGCGCGCTGATTTTTGCTTTCTCTTTACCCAATTCGGATACTTTGTTCAGATAGGATTCGTCAGCCATGATTTCTTCTATTCGTTCACGAAAAGGATTCACAAAATCGATCATATCTTCCGCAAGCTGTTTTTTCAGGTCTCCGTAGCGAATTGAGCAATCGTTGTATCGTTCGGTAAAGAATGCCGTAGTTTCAGGCTTAGAAACGACCTTCATCAGTTGGAAAAGATTCACGATAGGTTCTGTCATGGGCTGATTGGGCGCGGTCGGACCCGAATCGGTAACCGCGCGTTTTACCTTTTTCTCGATTTGTTTCGGAGAGTCAGTCAGGAAAATGGTACTATCCTCTCCTTCCGATTTTCCCATTTTGCCGGCTCCATTTAGTCCGGGAATTTTCACTAATTCTTTGCCGAAATTAAATGCCTTCGGTTCAGGAAAATAATCGTGTCCGTACATTCGGTTAAAGCGGTTTCCGAAGTTTCGAGTCATTTCCAAGTGCTGTTCCTGATCTTTTCCCACAGGGACAAAATCAGAACGATGAATCAAAATATCGGCAGCCATCAACGTCGGGTAGGTCAGTAATCCGGCATTGATGTTTTCCGGATGTTTGCGTATTTTTTCTTTGAAAGAAGTACATCTTTCCAATTCGCCCACGTAAGCGTTCATATTGAGATAAAGATAGAGTTCGATAACTTCCGGTACGTCGCTTTGAACGTAGATCGTCGCTTTTTCCGGATCCAGACCGGCAGCCAGATACTGTGCCAGAACACTTTTTACATTGCCTTGAATATTCTCCGGCGTAGGGTGTGTGGTCAACGAGTGTAAATCGGCAATGAAGAAAAAACAATTATATTCATGCTGTAACTCTACAAAATTGCGCAAAGCGCCAAAATAATTTCCAAGGTGTAAATTTCCGGTAGGCCGGATACCGCTCAATACAGTCTTCATTGTCATAGATTTCCACCCTCTATTTAGAAAGGAATTTTTACTTTAATTTTTTTCGAATGCAAAGTTAATCATTTTAAAGCAAAAAAGCCGTTAAAATCATCAACGGCTTTATTGGGAGAGTAACAAAAAATCGGCTTTGAATAATTCGTAAACGAGCCAATTACTCAATCGGTATAATTCGTTTAATTTTTTGGTCAAGAGACGTGAGGGTCTCGGTAGTAGCTACTCCGGAGATTTCTTGAATCCGTCCGTTTAGTAGGTCCATGAGATGTTCATCATTTTTCGCGTACATTTTTATCAAGATTGTGTATGTGCCAAGCGTGTAGTGAGATTCTACCACTTCGGGGATCTGCTCCAATTCGGATACGACATCTTTGTACATGGAAGCCCGCTCAAGGGTAATGCCGATGTAAACACACAATTGGAATCCAAGCATTTTTGGATTGACCAAATAACCGGATCCAACAATTACGCCCATGTCTATAAGTCGTTGAACGCGCTGGTGAATAGCAGCGCGAGACACATTGCATTCTTCTGCTACCTCTTTAAACGGTTTACGAGCATTCTGAGAAATGATTTGTAAAATCTTTCGATCGAGTTTATCAATTTTTTCCATAGTTTAGAGTATTGTCATTTTGAAAGCAAAAATAACTAAATTTTGATTGAAACCAAACAAATTAATAGAGAATATTCAATTTTTGACTGTTTTTTATTCAAAATCGGTTTCTAAATAGTAGAAAATAATTCTTACGGGCTATAAAATACGATTTAACAACAAAAAAGCCTAATTGAATTCTACAATTAGGCTTTAACCTTCGTACCCAGAGCCGGGATCGAACCGGCATGGAAATGAATCCACTGGTGTTTGAGACCAGCGCGTCTACCAATTCCGCCATCTGGGCATGGATTCCAATAAAAGTGAGTGCAAAAGTAAACTAAAGTTTTTAAATGGACAATTTTTTAATCAAATCTTGAACTATTTTTGGTCAAAAACTAACCGGTAGTTTGGTTTTTGCAGTGTGACCCCGGCGGGATTCTAACCCACGACCTTCAGAACCGGAATCTATTTTATCTTATTATATAACAGATAATTACAATAAATTTGTAAGTTATTTGTAAGTTGGCAGGGATTTTAACGTTTCGGAACGTGATTTTCGATGTAAAAATTCATACAATCTTCGAGCTCCTGTTTGCTCAAATCAGACGGTTTGAATTTCTTTTTTTGTTCGGTAGGTGCTATTGACTTATCAACTTTGATAATCATATAGTTTTTATCTTTCGCTTGGAGTTTATCGATTTTTCGTTGAAGGGATATATTTTCGCTTTTCAGCGTTTCGTAATCCCGGAAAATTGCAACTGCATCAGCTTTCGGAAATGAATTCTTTTCAAGCGCTGATAATTTGCGTTTCAATTTTCTATTTTCAAAGGCAGAATAGATACCGATAATCAAAACAACGGATAATATGATTGATGTAAATGTCAGTAATAGAAAGCCAAATATAAAAGAATTTGAAACTCAAACATTAGGTATGCTAATTTTTGGAATTATAGAAGAGTACCAAAATAAATAAAATAAACCCTAACAAAATTGTAAGCCCTTGTAAATGAGGGCTTTTTTATTTTAAATCAACCTAAACATGAAAATATCAACCCTATTGGGTTGATGTAAATGTCATAGCACAAATTTAATCATTTTTCTGTAATTTCAATGTATATATCAACATTAATTAAATCCTCGTTCAAAGGATATTTTACAGCTAAATAAACCTCTCTTTCCGAATTCTCCCAGGTCCATCCTTTTGTCGAATAAGTTTCTAAAACTTCTAACTTCTTTTCATAAACCGGCATATCGCCAAAATTCCTATCAACTGAATTTCGTATTTCATCAATTTTTCCGAAATCCACATTTTTGAAATCATAGCCGGTAATTTTGTCGGTGTGATTTATTACCGCTGGATCCACGCCAGAAATTTGAGTGACATCTTTAACAATGCCATCCTCAACTGAACTGGTGCAGCCAACCATAAAAGCCAGCAAAACAATTATCAAAAATCTCATATCCTTGTATTTCTATCTACAATTTTAATGATATTGTAAAGTTCTGCTACATCTCTCAGATCTACTTCAAAATCCGGGAACATTTGATAATTCAGAGAATGGCAGGTAATTTTATGGTTTTCGACGTCGTGATTAATAATTTGCTTTGCCAATATACCGTCATCTTTCATTACTATGATAAAATACCAATTTTTATAATGAAGTTTCGATGTCCAATGCGACTGCATTACCTCGCGACCGAGAACTTTATCGCCCTCACAAATTGAGTTTCTTGATCCGTCGTCCATGCTGTCACCTTCAATCTCAAAAACTCGATATTTACCTCTGTAATTCTTATCAACTATCACCGGGATAGTCGGAAGATTTTCGATGTATTCCTGATCTCCATACCCGCGAGTATAACCAGCTTGCGCGTGAATGTGAACTGTTGGAACATTCATAAACTTAAGATCTTCCACATATTTTGCTTCACTGCTTACATCTGTTAGTAGTATACCTTCAAAATACTGTACTAACAGTTTAGCATTTGCCAGCGTTGGAACGCTCTTTTTATTTACGTACCTACCAATACCGCTTTCTGATATTCCGGTAGCTTTAGCAATCTTATAATTGCTGTCGCTCGTTTCTGCCAAATACTTTAATGCCAAATCTACAATTTCATTTTTCATAGGCTAATTGTTAAATAAATTTAATTTACTAACATTTGTCAGTACTTTTCTTGCAGATACAAGAATATGTTAGTACTTTTGTAACAGTTACAAATGTAACTGCAAATAAATCAAAAAGTATTCATACTAACAAATAAAAGCTCAAAATTATGAAACCTACAATCAACAAATCGAAAATTATGAGTGAAGCCTGGAAGATGTACAAACGTGCAAACGGTCAAAACGCTTGGATTTGCATTGGTGAATATAAGAATATGGCTGTGTTTTCTGACTGCTTGAAAATAGCTTGGTATTTCGAAAAAAGAGAATTTGAGACAGTAATGGAAAATTACAAACTCGATCAAATCAGAAAAAGAGTAGCTATTTGGCAGGCATCTGATGAATATAAAGCAATGCAGAAAGCAAAAGAAAACGAGAGTGCAAGTGCTTGGATGAATCCTGAAACAATGAGAGATTTCTATAACTCAAACGCATATAAAGGAGATTAAACTATGACAGTAGATTTACTAACACGCTCAAAGGATCTGTTTCAGCAGATCCGGGAAGCGGAAAACGAAAACGACCAGTACCACGCAATTTGGATTGCATTATGGGAGCTTAAATCTGACAGTAGAACTGAGGTAATTGACGAATTTATAACCAAATACAAATTAGAGCCAAAATGACAAAAACAAAAACAAAGGGATTGCAGAGAGCAAAAGAGCTGAGACGTCAGGCGTGGACTACCAGCACGGAAGCAAAGGCACTCGAATTAGCAGTAGGCGAAACTACTACTGAAAAATGCCTTGACCTCGAATCTTATGCAAGATTGAAAACAAGGATCTCACGCCTAAAAGATAAAACCGGACAAGTATTCTCAACAGAATTATCAGAAAACGACGTAATCATCACCCGATTTGATGATGTAGAAATTCAATAAAGTATGTACCAATTATCAGACACAGATATAGAAAGAATTGCTAACCGTACAGCAGATATTTTGTACTGGAAATTATCTAACCCGGTTACGAAGTGGATAAGCCAGCGACAGGCTTTCAAACTGTACGGTGAAGCAAATACAAGGCGGTTGCTTTCCGATGGCAAATTAGCAGTCAGGAAAAGCGGAAATCGAATTGAATATCATGTAGCTGATTTGGAAAAGTACGCAAAACCTATCGAAATCGTAAAACGAAACAAAAAAGTATCATGAAACAGAAATTCGAAGATTTAGCCTGGAAGATATTCACCAGCGAAAAAATCAATAAACGACTGATAGCAACAATGCTCGTACTGAGTGCAGCATTTTTCGGAAATATAATTTATCAACTGATTTTCTAACAATTAAAAAAAACTATGACTATGGCAACAACTGAATTAAAAGAATTACAAGAGAAAATTCAACAATTGGAAACACAGGTAGAGAAATTGACTTCTCAATCGAAAAACTATGAAAAATGGTACTACGAAGAAATCGAAAAAAATGAACTGAATGGCCGGTTCATCCAAAATTTGAAAGAAAGCATTGAATTATTCACCAATAAAAAGTAAAAACTATGACACTTATCAGAAAGCCTGCGGAGCTTGAAATTCCGCAAAAAATTAAAGCCTTGATTTACGGTCAGGCAGGTATGGGAAAAACCACATTAGCATTATCGGCACCAAAACCGTTGCTACTCGATTTTGACGGTGGGGTACACCGCGTAAATTACGGACATCAAACTGATACGGTTCAGATTAAGAACTGGAAAGAAGCTTTGGAAGTATTGAAAGAGGATTTATCCGCTTATGACACAATTGTAGTGGATACCATCGGTAAAATGATGGATTACATCATTGCCTACGTGGTACCAGTAGGCAATCCGAGAATTCAGGATTGGTCAAAAATCAATCAGGAATTTGCAAGCTTCAACAGATCAGCGGCCGCACTTAACAAAAATGTGATTTATGTAGCACACAGAGACGTCCGCAAAGAGGGTGACGACAACGTATTTATTCCGGCACTTCGTGAAAAAAGCTACACCGCAATTGTAACTGAACTTGACCTATTAGGTTATGTAGAAATGAAAGGTACAAGCCGAACAGTTACTTTCAATCCTACCAGCCGTAACGATGGAAAAAACACCTGCAATCTTCCGGGATTGATAAACATTCCAACGGTAGTTCAAGATGGCAAACCGCTTGAAAATAAGTTTATCCAAAATCAAATCATTGCACCATACGTGGAAAATCTGAAAGCTCGTAACGAAACAACGAAAGCGTATGATGAAGTATTGAGTGAACTGAAAGAAAATATCATGATGATTACAGACGAGCTGTCAGCAAATGATTTCATCGAGCGGATCAACAATTTCGAACACGTAGGAAATTCGAAGCTTTTAGCCAGCAAAATGCTTGCAGACAAAGCCAAAGATTTAGGATTAACTCTGAACGCTGAAAAACGCTATGAGAAAGCAAGTTAATTATAACTTCTATGCAACACTACTTGACGGGTATCAAAACTACCTGTCGAGTAGTGAAATTTACGACAAGTACTGGGGCTTTTCAGAAGAGCCGCCATTCACGGAAGATGAATTCAAAGAACAGCAGTTTCAAAGTCTTATTGACCGCATAAATCGCGTACCATTTGAGAGCGAAGCAGCCGAACAGGGAACTGTTTTCAATGAATTGATAGATTGTCTGATTGAGAATAGAAAACCGGCTGAGGACAGCGGAATGATATTCGAAACAGACAGAGAAAGCGGAATGATTAACACGCGTTATGTGAAATCACCAGAGCTCATTTATAACTTTCCATTTCCATTGCCGCTATGCCTTGAATTTGCAAATTATTTCAAAGGAGCATTAACACAGGTAAGAACAGAAGCAGTTTTGCCGACAAAATACGGAAATGTACTGCTTTACGGATATATTGACGAGTTGATGCCGGTGAGCGTTCACGACATCAAAACAACGAAAAGCTATACAGTTGGTAATTTCAAAAACCACTGGCAGCACATAGTTTATCCGTACTGCTTGAATGAGAATGGAAACAAGGTAAATGATTTCGAATACAATGTAGCTGAAATCAACCGCACAAAGTACGCTGTGAACTACAATACATTCACAGAGCATTACTCCTACAATCCTGAAATTGACCTGCCGAAATTGACTGCACACGTCGAGGGATTAATCGAATTTATCGAGTATAACAAACATCTGATAACTGACCAAAAGATTTTCAACAATGGCAATCCTATTTGAAAAAATCAAAGGAGAAATTGTCAGAAAAGACAATCTGCAAAGGCAGTTTGACAGCTACCTGCAAACGCTGAAAAATGGTGAATACCTGCTTTCAGCTAAGCGGGTAACTCAAAAACGAAGTGTGAACCAAAACAATATGATGTGGATGTGGTTTGCCTGCCTTTCGCTTGAAGTCGGACAGGACAAAGACGATTTTTACGACTATTACAGAGAAAAGTATTTATCCCGGACAATCGAATTAAACGGTAAAACGGTAAAAGTTACGACAGGAACATCGAAGCTTGACACGGTAGGAATGACACATTTTCTAAATCAAGTTCAAGCTGATGCAAGTATCGAATTTGGCGTAAAGCTGCCAACACCGGAAGACTTATACTGGGAAGAATTTCAAAATTATTACAAACGATTTTTATAAAAACAACGATACACCAACACAAATTTTGGATGGTCTATTTGCAAGGCGAAAGATCACCAGTTTACAAACACACTTCATTTGACACTGCACACGAAGAAGCTCAAAGACTTACCACTGTTCACAAAAAGCCGTCGTATATCCTCGAAGCAGTAAGCAGAGTTGAAGAAGCTGCGAAGACAATAACTACAGAATTAACAGAAGATTTACCTTTCTAACGTCCGAGTGCTTGGCATTCGTGCCGCCTTGCACTTACTTTAAGATTAGGCACGCTGTTTCTTGGCGGCATGATGCTAAGCACTTGTTACCGCCAGTATTTTGATAAACATTTAAAAATTAACTATATGTCAATGACTAAACAAGAAATTAAACAGGAAGCTAATAGACTTCGCAAAAAGTCTGATGAATGCGAATATTACGCAACTACATTAACCCACGAACATCAAAAGTCAATGAAAGCTGAACTGGAAGCAAAAGCCAGAGAACTTCGGGAACTTCAAAAAGAGTATGAACGCCTTTCTTAATATTGGCGGTAACAAAACGAATATGGCGACAATTAAAAAAGCAAAATTGACAAAAGAGCGTACGCTTGAAATCACGCTCGAAGAATACACGGAAGTTGGTGGAAATATGGTAACGAACGAAGTCGTGAAAAAATGCGGATATCTGGCGCACAACGACCTTATTCAATCATTTATCACGCTTGTACCACACATGATGAATATCTGTGAAATGTCAGGTAATTCAGACGATTTCAGAGTAACCGGCATTGTCCTAACTCAATCCGATGAAAACAATGCTGTGATGTTCAGCGGAAGCAAAACGCTATCCACCGGAAAAGTACTCAATCTAAACTCACCACTGCAAGATTTGTACGGAAGTGATTATCTGATGGAAGATGAATTGGTAGAAGCTGTTGAAAAAGCAGTAGATGAAGTTCAGCAGTACCTTGATGGCAAATGTGCAATCAAACAGACAACCATTGATTTTGACGCGGAAGATGCTGATGCTGAAATAAGCATTGCAGACGAAAATCCCAAAAAGAGAGGTCGAAAAAAATCGAATGAAGTAAATGATTTTGTAGAAAAACTACAAGAAAGCGGTATTACGGTAGAAGTAAAAGCATCGTAAAAAATGAATATACAACGTTCAGATAAATACTTTCTTATTGCATTCCGCTATCAGCCTTATTTGGTAGATGCAGTAAAACAACTACCTGGAAAGAGATGGGACAGCATCAATAAAATTTGGATGGTCCCGCTTTCATTCGAGGAAGAAGTAACTGCATTTGCCGAAAGGTATAATTTCAAATTTTCAAATAGAACAGCAACCACAGATGCCGATATAGTTTACACAATCCCGGAACTTCCAGAACTGACAACTCAATTGAATTTAGCAACCGGCATAACTCCATATCCATATCAGGAAAAAGGAATTGCACGCGGTTTAGAGTTGAAACGGTTTCTGAATGGTGATAAGCCTGGGCTTGGTAAAACACTTCAAGCGATAGCAACGGTTCATACTGCCAACGCATATCCTTGTCTTGTTATTTGTCCATCCACTCTGAAAGAAAACTGGAAACGTGAGTTTAAGAAGTTCACAGGAAAAGACAGAAGTCTCATTCTTGAAAACGCCAATAAGCGCACATATCCGCAATTTTACGATGCCGGACTGGTAGATAATTTCATTGTGAATTTTGAAAGTTTGAAAAAATACTTTGTAGCAGAATTGACAAACAATGAGGGGCAAAGATTGACATTGCGGCATATCAAATTCAAACCTGAAATTCAGATGTTCAAATCCATCATCATTGACGAAAGCCATCGATGCAAAAATGGATCCGCACAACAAACAAAATTCGCAATGGGTATCGCCAGCGGAAAGGAGTATGTGATTTTGCTTTCCGGTACTCCGGTAATCAACAAGCCGAAAGATTTGGTTGCACAGCTACACATTATGGGGCGTCTGCCGGATTTCGGAGGTTACAAAGGATTTGTTGACAGATATTGTGCCGGTTTCAAAGAAGCCAGCAACCTGCGAGAACTGAATTACAAGCTCAATACTACCTGCTTTTTCCAGCGTGAAAAACAAGATGTTCTGAAAGACTTACCGGCCAAAGTAAGGCAGACAGTAATTTGTGAAATATCCAACCGAAAAGAGTATATCGATGCTGAAAATGACCTTATCAGATACCTGCATGAATATAAGCAAGCAAGCGATGAAAAGATTGCAAAGTCGATGCGTGGTGAGGTAATGGTTCGTATCAACATTTTACGTCAAATTTCGGCTCGTGGAAAAGTAAACGAAGTAGCTGATTTTGTAAATGATTTACTTGAAGCTGATGAAAAGGTAATTCTATTCGTGAATTTGCACGAAGTAGGTAATGAATTGAGAAAGCACTTTCCGAAAGCAGTTTCAGTTACCGGACTCGATAGTAGAGAGGATAGACAGAAAGCCGTTGACAGCTTTCAGACAAATCCTGATGTAAAACTGATCATCTGCTCGATAAAAGCTGCTGGTGTCGGCCTGACACTTACAGCGAGTTCCAACGTAACATTTGTCGAATTTCCCTGGACGTATGCCGACTGTGAGCAATGCGAGGACAGAGCTCACCGTATCGGACAGAAAGACAGTGTTACAGCCTATTATTTTCTTGGTAGAAATACCATTGATGAAAAAATCTATCAGATAATTCAAACCAAAAAGGATATGGCAAACACCATTACCGGAAGCACCGAACAGGTCGAGGAAGACATGATAGAATTAGTAAGCAATCTATTTAATCAGAAATAAAATGAAAACTCTTTTCGGAAACATTGAAACGGATACAGAAAAAAAGAAAAAAGGTAATCCGTACAGATCCCACGGTAAATTTTCAACGAAAGAGGATGCCGAACGATACCAGTACAAGCGGGAAATAAAACGATTGAATAAAGTAGTCGAATATTATAAAGGCTATGCCAAACGATTAGAAAGGAGATTACATGAAACTACGGCCTGACGATGATTTAGAATCTATTATTAAAACGGCAAAGGTGATGTTTTTCTACATCGCTATGATAACGATTGGCAATATGAAATGTACGGGATTAAAAGCGGTATCCTATCCCGATACACAACACTAAATTAAAGGTAGTACCGTATAAAAAAGCACTAACACCCGTATATTTTATATTGTGTGTTGTGCGTAGTGCTTTAATAATCAAAACAATGGACTATTACACAGTAAAAAGATTAGCACTTGTTTTAGCAGTACAAGCTGAAATAGAAGGAATGAAAGCTGAAAATATGCAGCGTGAACAACAAGGAT
>JBKEBE010000074.1:0-8222 GCA_047973025.1 Paludibacteraceae bacterium | reverse complement strand
CAAATGAAAGGAAATCCAAAAACTGCAAAAATTGCATACGAACTACGAAAATTGAGAGAACGAGGTGCTATAAAAAAGAGTAAAGGCTCTAATAACTACACACTTACACAAGAAGGATATGTGTGGTTGTATTACTCCTTATTTAATCAGAACTATTTTGTAACCCCATCACTATCAATGAGTATTGAAAAAACAAAAAAAGGACAATCAGAAAATCCATCAAATATTGAAAAAGCATATTCGATGATAAAAGACGCTATGAGGCTTGTTATAAGCGAATTAAATATTCTTGCGTAAAATAAAAAACGTAAATAAAATTTACGTTTTAGAAAAGTAAAAACATAACCGGTTCTATAAAGTTTCTATTTTCCTCATATTTAGCAAAATAACAAGAATCGTCGCATAAGTATTTTATCCAACAATCGGTACATGCTACAATTTCATTGACATTAGGAGCTGAAATGTGGCTTTTACTAAAACTATCTGACAAGTAAGGAATCTAATCTTTATTTGGTGAAACTAACTATATCGAGGATGGCTTCTATTGGAGTCATCCTCTTTTTTGCGGTATCGCCGATTTACGTCTTGAAAATTCATTGATTTTGGTCTGCGATTGAACAAGCCAATAAAATCACAACGTTGAATTTGTAAAACGGTTTAATACATTTTTTCGACGAAACCTTTTTTTTGCTGTGAAAGAAAATTTTTGTAACTTTGCAAACTATTTTTTTTATCAACATAATGTCTAACTAATTAAATTTCAATCCAAAAATTAGAATGGAAGAAAATGAAAAACTGGCTGACGAAGTAAAAAACACTTCCGACGCGCTTGAAGAAACTCAAACCCCGACCGCGGAAGCTACTCCCGAAGTAATTGAGACAGCCTCTGCAAAAGAAGAAGCTCCTGTAGAAGAGACAACTGAAGTAGCAGAGGCACCGGTTGCCGAAATCGCGGAAGAAGTCATAGAAGAAGCTCCTTCTACCAAAAAACAATCAAAACAAGAGTACGTAAAACCTATCGGACCGGATACCGATTTTGATTGGGACGCGTACGAAAAAGGAGACGCTGTCTCTGAAAAAACTCACGATGAATTAGAAAAAGTGTACGATGACACGCTTAATGCCATCAAAGATCACGAAGTAGTTGAAGGGACAGTAACTTCTATCAACAAACGTGAAGTTGTAGTGAATGTAGGATTCAAATCAGACGGAGTAGTGGCATTCAACGAATTCCGCTACAATCCCGACTTGAAAGTTGGCGACAAAGTAGAAGTATATATCGAAAGTCAAGAAGATAAAAAAGGACAATTATTGCTTTCTCATAAACAAGCCCGCGCTTCACGCAGCTGGGATCGCGTAAATGCCGCTCTGGAAAGTCAAGAAGTAGTAAAAGGATTTGTAAAATGCCGTACAAAAGGCGGTATGATTGTAGATGTCTTCGGAATCGAAGCCTTCTTGCCCGGTTCTCAAATTGATGTAAAACCTATCCGCGACTACGACGTGTTTGTCAATAAAACCATGGAATTCAAGGTTATCAAAATAAACCAAGAATTCAAAAACGTAGTTGTATCACACAAAGCACTCATTGAAGCGGAAATCGAACAACAGAAAAAAGAAATCATCAGCAAACTGCAGAAAGGTCAGGTACTCGAAGGTATCGTTAAAAACATCACGTCTTACGGTGTATTCATCGACTTGGGTGGCGTAGATGGTTTAATTCACATAACCGATCTTTCTTGGGGACGTGTCAATCATCCGGAAGAAGTGGTTGAACTGGATCAAAAACTCAATGTGGTTATCCTTGACTTCGATGATGAAAAGAAACGTATCGCTCTTGGTCTGAAACAACTTACCCCGCATCCGTGGGATGCACTTGACGCTGAACTAAAAGTCGGTGATAAAGTGAAAGGAAAAGTTGTGGTAATGGCTGATTATGGCGCTTTCGTAGAAATAACGCAAGGTGTTGAAGGTCTTGTTCACGTCTCTGAGATGAGCTGGTCGCAACATTTGCGTTCCGCTCAGGATTTCCTGAATGTCGGTGACGAGGTAGAAACGGTTATCCTGACCCTCGATCGTGACGAGCGTAAAATGTCGCTGGGTATCAAACAACTTAAATCTGATCCTTGGGACGACATCAACATCCGTTATCCCGTTGGAAGCGAACACACAGCAAAGGTTCGTAACTTTACCAACTTCGGTGTATTTGTTGAAATAGAAGAAGGCGTTGACGGATTAATTCACATTTCTGACTTAAGTTGGACGAAGAAAATCAAACACCCGTCTGAATTTACGCAAATCGGCGCGGATATTCAAGTGCAAGTATTAGAAATCGATAAAGATAATCGTCGTCTGAGCCTCGGGCATAAACAATTGGAAGAAAACCCATGGGATGCTTTCGAAGGATTATTTGCTGTTGATACGATTCACGAAGGAATCGTCATTGATGTGATGGACAAAGGAGCGGTAATCTCGTTACCCTATGGTGTCGAAGGATTCGTAACTCCAAAACATCTGGTAAAAGAAGATGGTTCCCAAGCTCAAATGGATGAAAAATTACCTTTCAAAGTAATTGAATTCAACAAGGATGCCAAACGTATCATCTTATCTCACAGCCGTATTCACGAAGACATTAAACGTGCGGAAAGAGCTGAAAGCAACGACGAGAAAAGAGCGCCAAAAAGAGTGAAAAAAGAAGAAGTTTCCACCACTTCGTCCATCGAGAAGACAACGTTGGGCGATATACAGGAATTGGCAGCTTTGAAAGATCAATTGGTTACGAAAGCGGCAGAAAAGTTAGCCGCCAAAGAAGCTAAAAAAGGAAAAGTTGAAAAAGAAGAAAAAACAAAAGCTGTGAAAACAGGAACGAAAGAAGAAACTTCAAAAGCAACTGAATCAACTTCAACAAGCGACCGAGCTACGGTAAACTTTAGCGAAGACCACGAGTTGAATTACAAACTTAAAAAATTCAACCTTTCGCAGTCAAAAGACAATAGGGAACTTTTAGTGCAATTAGGAAATGCCGAAAAAGAAACTTTGGACAAAAACATCCTTTCTCACGAAGAAGTAGATGCTTTGATAGAGAAAAATGTTGAAAAATTCGTCGCAAAAAAATCTGCAAATGAAGCGGACGATAAGTAAGAACTTTTGAACAAATACGAATAAAAAAGGCTGCAACTAACATGCAGCCTTTTTTATTTAAGTTATTAATGTCCTAAAATATACTCAATTTAACCCCAATGTTAAATGTTCTAAGTTGACGTGGTCCGTATATGTATCCTGCGTCACGATAAACCCCCTTGTCAAAATCACGTTGATACTGATTAAAAATGTTCTTTACACCTGCATAGAGTTGCAATTGTGTCTGGTGATTTTTTGCCAAATCAAAATCGTATGAAAACAGTAAATCGGTGGTTACGAAATCTCTCGTTTTTTCCAAACGTTCGCCAATGATAACGTCGCCGTCCTGCATTATTCCACCAGAAATAGCATCGTCATAATCTTCCTGAGAAAGACCGAAATGAGGAACATTCATTGGGCCGGTATAATTGAACGACAAATTAGTGTTAAAATGACTTGTAGGATTCCATACAAATGTTGCGTACCCATACCGATCCGGAGTACGCATAAAAGCTTTAGAAACACTTGTCGCGTCATCTCCCCAGGATTGTGCCGTTTCGAATGTACTTTTTTGAAGTGTGAATCCCAATTGAGCTTCTAACTTTTTGTTTAAGAATGATTTAATTTCCACATTAGCACCTGTAACACGCGCTCCATCTTCTGCGTTTACACGTAAATAAACAAAATTTCCATCATCATTTGGGTCGTAAAACTCGTCAGAAAATGCATCAACTAATTTTGTGTAAAACCCTTCTACTAAGAAGAAGAACGGTGTATTACCGATGAAAAAATCGGCATTTAGAGATGCAGTAAAAGCGTGCGATGTTTCCTGCTTCAAATCATCCGAATTAATCGTCTGTACACGAGTAGCATTTACCAATTCTATGTGTAGATCTTCGTTGAAAACCTGCGGCGCACGATATCCTTTGGCATAACCTGCCCGAAATCGAATATTGGGCGTAAACTTATACATGATGTTTATTCGAGGAACTAAAACACCGTTAGTCAAATCTTCCTGACCGGCCAAATCTCGGACAAGGAAATAATCATACCTTAAGCCTGCAGAAAGATTAAATTTTTCGGATTTCCAGTCTTGTTGCACAAAAGAACCCAGCGTATTAACATACTGTTTAGTCAATGTGGTGTTGGCATTACCGTTAGCTCCGAGCTTTCGGTCGTGCAGACGGTCGTTGCTATTGTCGATACCGATAATAGTCGATGATTCCGGAAATAAAAATTTCGTTGAGTTAATCACATACTGTGCACCCAATGACGAACTTAAATTGGATGTATTTCCATAAGCGTTAGGGTCTTGTTCGGCACCGTAATAGGAACCACGATTAACCTGTTGAGCGGATGCATAAACGGTTAGTTTATCGTAGTTTTCGTTTGTAAATAGCTCATAAGCCAGGTTTCCACCGGTAATCATATGGTCTAATTGTTCTGCAATATCAGCTTCGTGCGGAAGATAATCCAATTTGTTACCTCCTCTACGGAATTCATCGATGCGGTATCCATCTAAAGAAATTTTACTTTTAGCACTTGGTTTATGAAAAACATTGAGTCCAAAAGTCGTATTCTTTATTTCAACCGATTCAGAGAAATCATCTTTATTAGCGTCGTACGCATCGCGGTTTCTCAACATTGCGTAGAGATAACCTCCTGTTTTTCGATTATCGGAGACTACCGATGCATTCATGCTGAACTGGTCATCCAGTGCGGGTGTTCCACCGTGCTTATTTCCTACGCCTATAATCCCAAATCGGTTATCCACCTCTAATGAGTTGCGCAACGTTTCTTTGGTGATGATATTTACGGTACCGGCGATGGCATTACCTCCAAATAGGGTTGAGCCCCCCCCACGTACTATCTCTAATCGTTCGATCATATTTGCAGGAATTAATTCAAGACCATATACTCCCGCAAGACCGCTAAATACAGGTCGGCTATTCATCAATATTTGTGTGTAAGGTCCTTCCGTTCCATTCATCCGCAGTTGCGAGAAACCACAGTTTTGGCAGTTTGTTTCCGTTCTTAATCCGGGCGTAAAGCACAAACCTTCAGCCAGATTCACGGATTGTGTTACCCTGAGTAATTTCGGACTTATCGAAGTTACCACCACAGGCGCTTCTTTTCGGTTGGATTGGTTACGGTCGGCACTCACGACGACTTCTTCCAAGTTTAACACATCTTCTTTTATTGAAAATTTTATTTCGGCAGTCTTATTCCTTTCTGTGGTAAATTGTATTGTAGCGGTTTGATACCCCACTCCACTTACCCGAGCCGTGTGGATACCTTCGGGAATGTCTATTAGTTGAAAATGGCCGGTAGCATCGGTTGTCGTAACCAAAGTCGTACCATCAATAGTTACTTTAATAAATGGCACATGCTCGCCATTGCATTGTACATCACCAATCAAATTGGCATCTGTGCGTTTTCCTTGGGCGTAAATGTTAATAATACCCAAAAATGTAAGTAAAAAAACGATATATATTTTATTCATGATTTTTTTATTTTGTTTGAGAACAGGGCGTACCTCTCCCTGTAGTTGTTTCGTGAAAACAAGTTTGTTTTAAGACTATTATATGCCAAACTCCGAAGCAATAGACAACAGCTGTCATATGCTTTGATAAAGTCACGTAGGTACGGGGTACAGTTGTAGTACAACGAACCTAATTATTCCGACTCCTTTCATTGTTTGGAGTGGACATTTCTCGAATAGTCATTTAATTATGTAATGAAATTGAACTACTGCGTTTAATTTACGCAAAAAAAAGGGGGGGATTTGTTTTTTAGACGAAAAGAACCTGAATGCAAAGAAAAAGAAATAGTTTTCGCTTCAAACGAAATACAAGTACTTACAAAGCGAGCAATAAGGGCAGTAGCGAAGAAGAAGTACAATAGCTGTACCAGACTGAGAAGGAAAAACTGTCCGTTAGTGTGTTGGTGAGAGGCTATCGGCTCCGAGTCGCTTGTTTTTTTATACGGGTGAGCATGCGTTATGCTTGTCCCGTCAGCCAAAATGTGCGTATGGGTGTAAACAACCTTGTTGTACACTTGAAACAAGAATACCAATAACAGTAGAATTGTTGCTACTGAATTTACAGCACTATGTATGGAGCGGGTTTGCTGCATCTGTTTATTGCCCATATATTAACCAGGCGGGTTAATAACGACATTTCTTACGTGTCAAAGTATTCATAAACAGCTATTTGTGTAGAATAATATCACGTTATATTAGTGTCGGGTTAATAACAAACTTATGCTATCACAGGCTTTCTGTTTTTGCAACGTAAATATAATTTGTAATTGCTTTGTTTATCACAAGAATTCGGTTATTAACAAGTATTTCCGTCATTTTAACTGAATCATACTGTTTCTCGACTTCGATAACTGTTCCCGGCACTATTTGATTGGACGTGCAAAATTAAAAAAAATCTTCATCACTTCCAAATAACCTTGTAACCACATAACACGCTCCGCCAAGTACATCCGCGAGAACGATATTCGCATAGTTGTCAAACGCAAGTTGTCCCTTCTTGTCCGGAATAGGGTTGCCGAGCAGTAACACATTCATTACTTATAAAATAAGCTTGAATGTTTTCAGAAGTCCCCTTAATAAAGACGCTTATCGGATAATCGTTTACCATATTGCTATTTCAGCGTAAATTCTGCTGTGTAACGGTTATCTTCGGCATTAAATCCTACCCACAATTTGAATTTTCCGGGTTCGGTAATTTTTTTCAAGTCAAGATCATAAAATTCAAGCATTTTTTCGGTAATCTCAAATTGGAGCTTACGTGTTTCTCCTTGCTTCAAATTAATTTTTTGGAAGCCTTTTAGTTCTTTTACCGGACGTGTAAGGCTTCCTACTAAATCTCGGATGTATAATTGAACCACAGTAATTCCATCGTAATCTCCGAGATTAGCAACATCTACCGTAACATTGATTTTTGTTCCGTCAGAAAGAGTAGATTCATCAAGCGTCAAATTTGTCAATTCAAATTTGGTATAGCTCAACCCATATCCGAATGGATACAGCAGACGGTTTACAATATCCGTGTAAGAGGACGTGTATCCGGCTATATCTTTGTTTTCGGGAAGCGGACGTCCGGTATTTTTATGATTGTAGTAGATAGGTATCTGCCCTACCGTGCGAGGAAACGACATTGTTAAATGTCCGGAAGGATTGTAATCGCCGCTAATCACATCTGCCACGGCTTTACCAGACATAGTTCCCAAGTACCAGCATTCGAGAATAGCGTCCATGTTTTCTTCTTCTCAACTTAAATCCAACGGACGTCCATTCATTAAAACAATACCCGTTGGCTTGTTCAACTTTTTCAGTTCACGTAATAAATTTCTCTGTATGTCAGGAATTCGAATATCGGTTCTACTTTTAGACTCGCCGGTATAATAGGCCGGTTCGCCAACAGCGGCTATGATTATATCTGCTTTTCGGGCTATCTTTACGGCGGACTTTATCTCGGAAGAATCATCTCCGGTCATATCGCACCCTTTCGCATATAAAAACTCAATCTCGGAACCCTCGTATTTTTGATTTACTCCTTCATAGATTGAGATACAATCCGATGACTTTCCGCGAGCCGACCAAGATCCATTATTAACCTGACGTTATAATATCGGAATTATTTTGTATCTTTGTGTATGGAAAAAATAGATTTTCGCACCTTAGATGAATCCACCCGTTTTGTATTTCGCAAGCGATCGATTGAACTGATAAAGTCAGGTAAAAAAAAGGGAGAAGTAGCACTGTTGGTCGGCGTAAAGCCGGGTACCATCTCTTCTTGGTGGAAGAGCTATCAACAAGCGGGGCTTAAAGGCTTAAAGGCAAAGTGTCAAGTTTCACAAGGTTGTTGATGGCTGTTGATTACATTTAGGTTCAAATTTAGTAATTTATTTTTGAAATCGTCGGGTTTCATTTTAAATATTTCGGGTTTTAGATGAAACCATTTTTCGATGGCTAAAACAGGTGTTTTCACGTTGAGTTCTTTTCTCAGCGACCCGTGCCTTCTGTTCAGATTGTAAAACAGCAGGAAATTCATCAAATCGACGTTCATTTCATCTTTAGAATTGTAATTTGT
>JBKEBE010000004.1:0-5339 GCA_047973025.1 Paludibacteraceae bacterium | reverse complement strand
TAAAGGTTCGTTGTTTTGCGAATTGTTGACAGAAGAAATGCCGCGTATAATAATCTGTGTGCCTGAATTAGGGGAGCCACTGGAGTTCGTTACACTTAATCCCGCTATTTTTCCCTGCAAAGCGTTTACAAAGTTTTGAGATTTACCGTCAGTAAGTGCGTCGGAGTTGACACTTTGTACAGCAAAATTAAGTTTCTTCTTTTCAGTCTGAATGCCGAGTGCTGTAACAACAATCTCTTCGAGTTGCTCAGAGGAAGGGTCGAGCGTAATATTAATCACGTCAGAATCTCCGACAACAACTTCTTTCGGTGTCATACCGACATAGGAAAAGACGATACGCTGTCCCCGCGTTATATCCAAAGCAAACTTCCCATCAATGTCAGTAGAAACTCCGCGTGTTGTACCCTTAACGACAACAGACGCGCCAATAATCGGCAATCCGTCTTCGGAAGAAGTAACAACACCGGTAATCGTTTTCTGCGCGAACATGGGTAGCGCAAAAAGAATAATTAGAAAAAAGGAATAAAATCTCTTCATGGTTACAACTGTATTATATTGCCCTTTCGCAACTAAATTTTTTCCGAAATTACAAAAATAATCCTGCCTTTATTTATTTTTTTGAATAAATTAAGGATATTTAGTCTAGCAAATAACACACTTTACAAAAATCAAAAAAAAAGGCGATTTTCCGTCAAAACGTTACCGTTTTACCGAAATTTCGCCATCAACACATTCTTTTTGATATTCTTAATCCAACAAGAACTTTATTATCAACAATTTGACTGTATTACAACCATTTATTCCTCTTGAAAAACCACAAAACGGCTCCTGCAAACAGTACCATCAGCACAATTGCAAGCGGATAACCAAACTTCCAATGCAATTCGGGCATAAAATCGAAATTCATACCGTACATACTCGCGATGAGTGTTGGAGGAAGAAAAATCACAGAAACAACCGTAAAGATTTTAATGATTTTATTCTGTTGAATGTTAACCATACCAAGAAACGTATCTTGCAAGTAGTCGAGCCGCTCAAATCCGAAACGGGTGTATTCAAAAAGCGAATTTATATCCTTGATAATCATTGTAAGGCGAGGAAGTAATTCTTTCGGAAACAAACGACTTTTGAGCATATTGGATACGATACGCTGTTTGTCTATAATGGTTTGACGAATTACCATTACCTTTTCCTGCAAATCTTTAATGCGGATAAGTACTTCTTCGTCGGGATCTGCCGCCGCGTTCAAAGACTTACTGAGATTTGAAATCAGGTCGGTCGTATCTTCAATAACGTCGGCATCGTACTCCACACGTGTTTCGAGCAAAGCTACGAGGACATGATAACCGGTCGGAAAAGCTTTGGAGTTTGCAAAAATTTTCTTGACCGTCTCGTTGAATGAGCGCAAATCCATATCGCGAACAGATACCAGAATGCCATTCTTGAGTATGAAAGAAACCGGCTCCAGCGTGAAATTATCCAACAAAAAATTGGAGTTTGCCACCAGACTGTCGTCTGTCTCAATGTATCGGGAACTAATCTCGATTTCTTCCATTTCTTCATCTTCCTGAATGTAAATTTTAAGAAATTGCTCTAAACGAGTTTCCACATCCAAGGCGACATTATTCAAGTCGATCCAAATAATATTTTTACTATCTATCTTAGTCAAGATATCGAGGCTTTTGGCTATTTTCACCTTATTATCTTCGTGATAAAAAAGTCTTAATTCTGACATAATCAAAAAGTTTAAAATTTGAAGTTCAAAGCATGATGCTTCTTGTTCAAGATGATTTTAATTTATTGTTGACTATATCCTTAAATAGCCTTAATGACAGTCGGAAAATCAACGTGTAATCCGTGATGTGTTGAATCTATTGAATGGCTGCTTCCACTATATTGGTCAGATATACGAAGCTTGGCACATCCAATTGTTCGGGTCTTTTATCAAATATCGGATTGTTGTACATTTCGTTTTCTTTAGGCACTAAGGGTTTCAAGGAATTACGCAAGGTCTTGCGTCGCTGGTTGAAGGCTGTTTTCACTACCGTCCGGAAGAGTTTTTCGTCGCAATCGAGTCTTTCTACTTCGTTTCGGGTAAAGCGAATAACAGCCGATTTGACCTTAGGCGGAGGGATGAAAACTTCTTCGGAAACCGTGAAAAGATATTCGACATGATAATACGCCTGCATAAAGACACTCAAAATCCCGTAAGCCTTTTTTCCGGGCTTGGAAGCAATTCGCTCAGCCACTTCCTTTTGTAGCATTCCGGCGACGTACGGAATCCGATCTTTATAATCAAGTACCTTGAAAAAAATCTGACTGGATATATTGTAGGGGAAATTTCCGATGATGCAAAACTTATCGGCATACAATTTGCTAAGCTCCATTTTCAGAAAATCACCTTCCACAACTTCCAGTTCAGGGAAATATTCGCGCAGATAATCTACAGATTCTCTGTCGATTTCAACGGTCTTGAGTTGTACTAAAGGATTTTGTAGTAAATGGCGGGTAAGAACACCCATACCGGGACCGACTTCAAGCACGGGCATTGCCTGACGGAGAGGTAAAGTCTCCGCTATACGACGAGCTATTTCCTCATCTTTGAGGAAATGTTGCCCCAAGTATTTTTTTGCTTTTACTTGATGCATCGTTCTGATGATAATCGTCAGGCATTTTTTCTATGTAATCTAAGTTTCTGATTTTCGATAAACAACGGTTACAATTCTACATTATAATTAATGCTTGCTCATAAATTTTATATATCTTTGTGACCTGTTTTTTAAACTTTTGACAAAAGTACGGAAAATATTTAAAAAGGCAAAAAAGGCAAAAAAAACTGCGACCGGTTTATCGAAAATAAGCCTTGGTAAATCGAAATAAAAAAACGGCTTTTGATTCTCAACTCAAGATAAAAAATATGGAGTTAACATTCACTTATCGCAAAGCATAAACTATGGAAAGAGAATACTTTGTTCACGAGAGTAGCTATATCGACGATAATGTAACTATCGGCAAAGGTACTAAAGTCTGGCATTTCTGCCACATACAGCAAGGGGCGATATTGGGCGAAAATTGCGCGCTGGGACAAAATGTAAATGTGGCAAACAACGTGAGAATCGGCAACGGAGTGCGCGTACAAAACAACGTATCTGTCTATGAAGGCGTTGAGATTGAAGACAATGTTTTCTGCGGACCGTCCTGTGTTTTTACAAACGTAACTACTCCCCGCTCCCACTATTCCGTACACGGGAATTATGCCAAAACACTCGTAAAGTGGGGTGCTTCATTAGGAGCAAACTCTACTGTCGTTTGTGGACATACTGTAGGAAGATGCGCGCTGGTAGCCGCCGGAGCCGTTGTAACTAAAAACGTTAAAGATTACGCGTTGATGGCGGGTGTACCGGCAAGACAAATAGGCTGGGTATGTGAATGTGGGGAACGGCTTGGAGACGATTTGAGCTGTAAAAAATGTGGAAAGAAATACGAGGAAACGGGAAACGGATTACGGGAAATGTAGAAGTGGATATAGCGATGAGTGATGAGTGATTAGCGATCGATTAACATGATTAACACAAATACAAATACATGCAATTCAGAGATTTAGTAAAACAGTATAACGTACTTAAAACCGAGATAGACCGAGCTATGATAGAAACCGCCAATTCCGGTGGATACATCATGGGTAAAGCGGTAAAAGAATTGGAAACTTCGCTGGCTGAATACGTAGGCGTAAAACACTGCATCAGTTGTGCGAACGGTACCGACGCACTTACATTAGCACTAAAAACATGGAACGTGGGTACAGGAGACGCAGTATTCGTACCTGATTTTACGTTCTTCGCTTCAGCGGAAGTTGGTTCGTTGGAAGGGGCAACCCCTGTTTTTGTGGATGTACACGCGGACACGTTTAATATGGATGCTAAAAGCTTGGACGATGCTATCCAAAAAGTAAAAGCAGAAGGTAAACTAATCCCCAAAGTCGTCATCACGGTAGATTTATTCGGACTTCCGGCTGATTATCCTGCTATCCGAACCATTGCCGACAAACATAATCTCTTAATTTTGGAAGACGGAGCGCAGGGATTCGGTGGCGAAATCGGCGGTAAAAGGGCTTGTAGCTTCGGCGACATTTCCACCACTTCGTTTTTCCCGGCCAAACCATTAGGGTGCTACGGCGACGGTGGCGCCGTATTTACAGAAAACGACGAATGGGCTGTCATTCTCGACTCATTGCGAGTACACGGAAAGGGGGCTTTCAAATACGACAACGTGCGTATCGGTATGAATTCCCGCCTTGACACCTTACAGGCCGCTATTTTAAATGTTAAATTTGATGCGTTCAAAAGTTATGAAGTGACTGACAGCAACAAAGCTGCCGAACTTTATACCAATAAGTTAACCGGAATTGTTAAAACTCCCCTCATACCTGAAGGCTATCTGTCCAGCTGGGCGCAATACACCATTATTCTTGAAAACCGTGAACAACGCGATACTCTTCAACGTTATCTCAAAGAAAAAGAAATACCGACAATGGTCTATTACCCCAAACCCATGCACGAACAAACAGCTTATAAGGCGCTGGGATATCCGGCAGGTTCGTGTCCCGTTACCGAAAAACTTTGTGAGACAGTACTTTCATTACCGATTCATCCGTATATTACCGAGGAAGAGATTGATAGGGTGTGTAAGGGAGTGAAAGAGGGTGTGGGGAAATATAAACTTCTATAAATTTATCATTTTTTTTGGACAAAATCGAAGATTTATTTTTTTGTAGGATATTTTAGTGCTATGATTAATAGACTTTATATCAGTTAGTTTTATAAGTGTTTGATATTAAAACAATATTTTAAACATATATCCGTTATTCGGATATTATGAGATACATAATATTACAGAAAAACAAAGTCCGGTTTTTAAGTTTAACGGGTTTGAGCGTTGAATCTTTTGATGTATTGCAGTCTTATTTCACAGAAGATTGGAAAGAATACATCACAAATTACACTATTGATGGCGAACCTCGTGTTCGTTTGGCTCGCGTTCAGGTTTGCAAGCAATTGCCAACTATTGCAGATAAGTTGCTGTTTATTTTAGTTTACCTGAAAACAATCCTTTGCAAGAGCATCACGCTACTTTCTTTGGGATGACACAACCGAAAGCCAATAAACTTATTCATCTTCTTTCCACGATTCTGTTGTCCACCCTCAAACACTTGGGTGAACTCCCCGAAAAGAATGAATACCGTCTTGTCGAACAGTTGAAATTCTGTACAGATGTCATTTTGGACGGAACGGAACGGTATATTCAACGACCAAAAGATGATGAAGTACAGAAATCCTGTT
>JBKEBE010000054.1:0-24910 GCA_047973025.1 Paludibacteraceae bacterium | reverse complement strand
GCTCAGGCTGAAAATGATTTGTCAAACCTTGTCCTATCAGCACAGGCAAAAGCATTCAAAGAAACAGCTGATAATCAAGAATTGCACTATGAAGAGCGTTTTGCAGCACTTGACAAATACAAGGCAAAGCAGATTGAACAGATTAACGCAAATGCTGAATTTGAAAAATCAAAAGCGGATCTGACAGTTGAAGAAATCGCTGTTATCAACGAGCGTGCAAATCAAGAAAAATTGGCAGTTGAGAAAGAAGCACAAACGATGGTTGAAAACACTTTCAAACAGCACGCTGACAAGATGAAAGCCGAATACCAGCGTTTGAGTGAGGAAAAGAAACTGGAAATCGACAAACAGTACGAAGATGAGTACACCAGCTTAATAAAACAGCTTGACCGAAATCAAATTACAACTGAACAGTTTGAAAAACAGTCAGCAGATTTAATCCGTAAATACCAGGTTAAGCAGTTTGATGAGTCGCTGGATCTTCTCGAAAAACAGTTGGAAGTTGAAGGACTGACAGCAGATCAGATACTCGATATTCATCAAGCTATCGAGCAGAAGAAACTCGAGATGAAACAAGCGGCCAACGAGGCGCAACTTGAAAGCACGATTGAGCGGATTGAAAAGGAAAAAGAGCTGGAAGAAAGATTGGTTGAAGTCAGAAAGGAATTGTATCAGCAGCTTCAACAAACAATCGCAGATATTACAGCCGGAATTTTCGAGGGCAAAATTCAGGAACTCGAAGCCGAAAGCGAAAAGACACAAACGGAAGCCGATAAGCAGATTGCTGAAATTGACCGAAAAGAAAAATCCGGTGTCATTTCCAAACGTCAGGCAGAATTACAGAAACAAAATATCGAGCGTGAAGCCAAAAAGAAACAGGATGAACTCGAAAAGGAAAAACGGAAAACAGCAAGAGAGCAGGCAATCGCTGAAAGACTATTCGCTGTGTTCAGTATCGGATTGAGTACAGGTAAAGCTGTAATGGCCGCGCTTGCACCGCCGCCGACAGGATTAGGACCAGTTGCCGGTATTCCGCTTGCAACTGCAACCGGGGCAATCGGAGCTTTACAAATTGCATCCGCACTCGCTCAACCGTTACCAAAAGCAAGCAGGGGGCGGTTATTGAGAGGTGCATCACACGCATTCGGTGGAATACCAATTGAAGCGGAAGGCGGTGAAGCAATTATCAACAAAAAAAGCACATCGCTGTATGATCAGCTGTTATCACTTATCAATATAGCAGGTGGCGGTGTTCCTTTCGTAAACACACCAACGCAAATCCGGGATGGCGGATATTCTTTGCGGACATATCAGAACGATAGACAGTTGCAGGAAATGGTAATCGAACAGGCTATTATCCGCGGAATGGAGAAAACAAAGATTTACACAACTGTTGAAGATATTCGTCGTGAAGACAAAAAATACATAGATATTGAAAACAGAGCGAGTTTTTAACTATATTTGCCAAAAATTAAAAACATGAAAAAAATAACTATTATCATTACGCTTATTTTGTTTACAATTGTATCTTTCGGACAAAACACGTCGAATGCAAACCTAAATATATATGAAAAAACCGACAATAAAACGTCAGGTGATTATCTTCGAAAAGCATCAACAAATCTTATTATTGGAACTTCGCTTAGTTATGCAGGTGCTATTTTAGCAGTAACAACCGCACTTAACAAAACAGAAAGTGATTTCAAAGAAATAAATACATCACTTTATGCATTGAGTGGAGTTTTAGCCGTTGCCGGAACTGTTTTAATTATAAAAGGTTATATCGATATTGGTAAATCCGGGAATAAATTAAATTACGAAATGAAAGCAAACGAATTAAAAATATCAGTTGATTTATAGATAAGTCATAGTTTCTATAATCGGAGGAAAGTCTCGCAGTGATGCGGGGCTTTTTTTTTGTCTGTCCAATTTGTAAAAAATCTTACAAACACTCAGAATAGTTAAATTCTACTTTTGCTTAAAATAGAATTAAAATGATTAAAGTAGGTATTTACAGAGACATTGCAAGTGATGACGAACGGATATTCCTAAAAGCGTTAGGCGTTGAAGATGCTGTATTTTCAGCAGAAAACGTTCACACGATTTTCGAAAACAACCCGGAAGAGGAAGAATTTATGTTCAATATCAACTGCAACGGTGGAAGTGTTTCTGAAGGATTACGCATTTACGACGTACTTCGTACTTCCGGGAAAACTTTATACATGAATATCGAGGGCACTTGCCACTCAATGGCAATTATCTTACTTCTTGCCGCGCCAAAAGAAAACCGTACATCCAACCCGAATGCACGTGCATTGATCCACGAAGTTTATACATACGTAACAGACAGCATGAATGCTGATGAATTACGTGAGCTGGCCGATAACATAGAGAAAGAGCAAAATGCCATTCTTGACATTTACGCTGACCGTACAGGACACGACAGAACAGAACTTCAAAACTTGATGAAAGAGGAAAAAGTAAGGACTGCAAATGAACTTCTGAAATTCGGATTTATAAGCAAAATCAACAATTATACAACCAATTTTAATGACAAAACAATGAGCAAAAAAGAAAAAGATGTGGTTTTGAAAGAAGCAAATAGTTTTTTGCAGAAAATCAAAAACCTTTTTTCCGGTGAAGCCGTAAACTACGATTTTACCGATGCTGATGGAAATGTTTTGTTTTCGACTGAAAAAGAGGATGACTCTTTGCAAGTTGGAGACGTAGCAACTCCTGACGGAACTTTTGGACTGACAGACGGTCGTACAGTGACCATCGCTGATGGCGTTGTAACTGAAATCGCTGAAGCTGACGACGACACCGATAATTCGGCAGAACGTATTGAAGCGCTTGAAAATGCTTTGAAAGAAGCTGAAAGCGTAATCGAAAATTTGAGAAATCAAATTCAATCAAATTACAAACCGGCAAACCGCTCAACAAAACCGCAAGGTGGAAAAGTTGTGAAAACAGCCGAGGAATTGAAAAACGAAGCCGCTGAAAAGCGCTCAAAACTGAGAGGAGGTAAATAATGGCAGCAGTATTAGACTTTACGAAATTCAATTTTTCTGACGAAGAGATCCGCGCGGTCAAAGAGTTAGTTTTTGACGAGGTAATCGAAGCACCAGAAATCAGTCTTTTGCACACGATTTATCCTGGAATTGTCTATGACAAAGAAATCGGATTCATCGGCAGAGGTGGATTGCTAGGTGTAGCAGGTCAAGGTTGTGATCCACAGCCGCAAGCTTGGAACATCGGAACACGCGTTGTGAAATGGGAGCCAAAGGCTTGGGAAATTCTGATCGAGCAATGTGCAAAGGATTTGGAAGCTACCGCATCTGTCTATTCTCTGAAAACTGGTGTTGATTATTTCGATTTCACATCGAGCGACTACATCAACATCATTGTTGAAGTTCTTGCACAATCTGTGAAAGAGTTCGTTATCCGTTTGGTGTGGTTCTCTGACACAGTGGCCGCCAACGTTACAGACGGTGGACAAATCAAAGATGGTGTTGATGTGAAATACTTCAACATCCTGAATGGCTTCTTCAAACAAATCGAAGTGCAACTGACAGTTGATTCTTCTCAAAGAGTTACCGTTGCTGAAAATGCAGGTGCGAGCTATGCAGCGCAGGCAATGAATCCGGCAAACGTTCAGGGATATTTGCAAAAACTGACATTTGGAGCAAACTTGCTGCTTCGTCGAAATGCAAACGCGAAAATCTACTGTACTCAATCATTCCACGATGCTTATGCACAAAGCCTGCAGGGTGACAAACTCGAAAGTATGTACACCAACTTGGTGAATGGAATGAAAGTATTGACCTACAACGGAGTTCCGTTGATTCCGATACCGACATGGGATTTGATTATCCAGTCGTACTACGACAATGGAACAAAACTGGTAAGTCCTCACCGCGCTGTTTATTCTACCAAAGATATTTTGGCAGTTGGCGTGGATGCACTGAGTTCATTTGGAGATATGGAAATCTGGTACAACCGCGACAGCCGCAAAGTCAAAATTGAAAGCTTAGGCAAAGCCGATGCAAAAATTTTGAACCCGGTGATGTTCAAGGTTGCAATCTAATAACCGAAAAAGGGCTTGCTGATTCGGTGAGCCTTTTTTCCTTAAAAATCAAGAAAGGAGAAATACAATATGGATTGCACAGATTTAACCGCTAATGTAGTTGCCGCTGTTTGCGGAAAACAAGCTGTTCCCGGGACCGGAAAGCGTGTTATTCTTATCAACTACGACGACATAGACAGAGTAGCATCCACAGTCGCTGACAATGTGATTACGCTGTTGAAACTCAAAGGCACTAAAAAAGCATTCACATTCACAACTCATGGCGACAGCACGCTGGGAGAAACTTCCTTGAAAGTTGGTGTTTACGTTAATTCGTGGGTTCACAACGCGACACTTCGTGTATTCACGAAAGACGAGGTTTCAAAAGATTTCGTAAACACTTTGGCCGGTGCTAAAGTGGTTGCAATCATTGAAAACAACGAAGTTGGAACAGCAGGAGCTGTGAGGTATGAAGTTTACGGATGGGAAAGCGGATTGGAACTTTCAGAAGCTGGTGGAACTACTGAACTTGCAGATGGTGTTGTTTACAACTTGAAGTTGTCGACAAACGAAAAATCGTCTGAAAATTCACTTCCAAAATCATATTTCATTACTGATCTGGCCACTACCGAAACTCAACTTGAAAGTCTGATTTCCGTATAATCATGCTGGATAAGCTAATTGAACTGCAAGCTAAAAAAGGACAGTTTACCAATGGCGGTGAACTGTTCAAGGCTTGTCAGTCAGATAAGATATTCAGGCAGGAAATAGACAGCCTTTCAAAGTACTACCTACACAGAAGTCCGGCAGGATGTTCAAACTGCTACATGGACGCTTACATTGAATTAATCAACTTAAATATCGACAAAGTTATGGCACAAGAAAAAAGTAAATATGTTCTTTCACACGGTGTTTTGCTTCGTGACGTCGTAAATGGCGACATCGACAAGAATATGACAGTTCACAATACTACCGATGAACTGGCGCTTTACCATTTGAAAACAAATCCTGACAGCGCGAAAATGTTCGCATCATTACCGGAAGATTGGGAAAAACAGGTTGAAGAGTACGAGCCGAAAGCTCCGAAACAACCGAGAAAGCCGAAAGCTCCGAAACAACCGGCAGTCGAGCAGGAATAAAAAACACAGATAAGCTCGTAATGGGCTTATCTTTTATTGCGGGGTAGTGTAATAGGTAACATACGAGATTCATTATCTTGAGTTCAGGTTCGAGTCCTGCGACCGCAACTAACAAAACAGTCAATCATGAAAGTAGTAGTACTGAAAAAAGATAAAAGATTTGAAAGCCGGAACGACAGAAGTTTAGGCATTCAAACGTATGGCGAAAATAACGACTATCCACAACAGGTGCAAATGGTTGTTGGTGCGAGTGGTACAGGTACATCATGCTTGGATGTATATTCTAAATTCATTTCCGGCAAAGGATTTTTTGACACTGATTTTTACAAAAAGATTGTGAATAATGACGTCCAAACAAACGTCTACATTATAGATCAGCTTTCAAAAGATTATGCGATGTTTGGCGGTTTTGCAATTCATGTGAATTACAATGCCAATTTCAAAATCGTTTCCATCAGCAACATTCCATTTGAACATATCAGATTTGAAAAACTCGATGAAAAAGGAGAATTTGACAGAGTGGCAATTCATACCGATTGGGGACGTCAATTCACGCAATTAAGGAAATGGAAAAAAGACGACATTCAGTTTATCCATCTTTTCAACCCTGATCCTGCCGAAATTCAAAATCAAGTTGAAAGTGCCGGTGGCTGGGAATTCTACAAAGGTCAAGTATTCTATTTTTCAAGTTCAGGATACAAAACATATCCAATTCCAAAATTTGACAGCGTGCTAACCGATATGAACACGGAAGAGGGTATTTCGAATGTGAATAACCGGAATGCACGTAATAATTTTCTAACGGCAGGAATGCTGATTGACAAAGTGCAGGATAATAACAGCGGGGCCGACGACCAGTCCGAAACTGAAAAAGCTGTATTGTCATTCCAGGGAGATGAAAACGCGGGAAAAATACTTTACATTCAGGTTGAAACAGCCGAAGAAATTCCAGAATTCAAATCATTCAGTGGTACTAATTACGACAAAGAATTTACCGTTACACGTGAAAGCGTTCAGGACAATATCGGACAGGCATTCAGCCAACCGCCAATTTTGCGGGCAAAAGACGTGGGTGGAAATTTCGGTGCAGATTTGATGCAAAACGCTTATAACTTTTATAATTCAGTAACTGAAAATGAGCGTATGAACATGGAACGCGTGCTTTCAGAGATATTCAAGTACTGGGTTGAGTCGATGCAGTATGATACAACTATTCAGCCGCTTTCTTTCGATGTGGAAATGACACTTACAGAAAGATTAGGAGAAAAAGGCTTTGATCAAATTATGAATATCATTGAAAATCCAAATATAGTACCAATTCAAAAACGAAAATTGGTACAAAGATTATTTGACCTTTCAGACGAAGAAGTAAACGATTTAATTCCTGAGCTATGATAATAACTTTTGTAAATATAAGAGCAGTCAGACCGATAGCTGAAAATGTCGATGATGCCAAACGATTAGAGCCGTACATTGATGAATGCACGAATTTATATCTTATTCCGGCAATCGGAGCCGCTAAATTCAAGGAAATTGAAGACGATATGTCGCAATTTAAACTGCTTTTGGATGGCGGATATTATGATGAAGATAAAAAGCATTTTGCAGGGCTTAATCAAGCTATGGGATATTTGGTTTACAGCCGTATCGTTCGCAATAACCAGGTAAATACTACCGCTTTTGGAGTGGTGTTCAAACAAGGTCAGTATTCAGAGCAGGCAGACGAAAAAACAATCATTCGTATTTCAAATGATGCAGAAAAAATCGGTATGAAATATCTGCAGGAATGTGTCGATTATTTGAAATTTTCAGCTGATAAAAGTTGCGTAAAAAATACATTCAAGTCAAAACGAATAAAAGCGATAGGAGATTAAGAGATGGCCAGATTTTGGAGCGGAATGTTACAACGAGTAACTATGCGAAACAGCGACATCGTTATGGTTGGTAATCCTGATAATGGAAAACCGGAATACACGACATTTGAAAATCTATCAAAAAATTTAGCTAAATTAGGAGGAAGCACAAAAAACATCCAACAGATTGATGAATTAAAAGTCAATCATGATGCTTTTGCTAATTCGTCTTTTGATTACGCAGGCAAGGTTATTTATGACAATAACGTTCAAGGTCACCTAACCGATTATACAAGTGCAGATCAAGGCAAGAAAGTAAAGAAAGACGGAACATATGTTGAAGCCTGGCAGGAGTATATACCGCTTCCTATAAGAGTCAATTATTTGCAATCTGTAAAGCTGACGGGTTATTTCTCACAGCCGTGGGCGATTATCGGATTGGATGAAAATTATCAGTACGTAAAGACTTTTGCTTTCCACGATACAGAACCATCTTTAGAGCAGACAATCACTATTGACAGCCAAAACGTTAAATATATTATTACTTCGTGCCTTATTAATGGTTTAAGCAATTTCAAAGCAACGTCTGTAAATCTATCAGAACGGATACCGATTTCAACTATAGGTGAAATATTTACCATAACCGCAGGCAAGTACATTGATGAAAATGGATTCATCAATACGCAGGCAAATTTATCATACGCTACGTTCATTCCACAACAAGGGGCAACTTATGATATATACCTTATCCAACCGAACGGGTTTGTAGTGGGATATGGCGAAAACGGAATGTGGATTGAAAAATACGGCAGGCAGTCAAATGCTGATTCAAGCACGTATAGGAAAATAACTATTACACCATCAGATTCAGTTAAATCTATAAACATATCTTTTTTTCGTGACTATTATTGGCTTACTAAAATAGTGAAGAAAAGCGGTGGAGTTACAAGCGGTCAGCTGTTTCAAAAATTCAACAGTCTGCAATCTTTGGTTGAATCAACCTACAAAGGATATGCGGTTGTCGGATCGCAGACTTTCAATAAAGTTAGTACAGAGCGTTATATTCAAGACTTCATTAGGAAAAGCCAAAAAACGTGCATCGTTCCTTTAAGTTCTACCGCACAGAAACAATCTTTGCCGACAGTTATATCTGACAGCTTTATGTTTCCGTTTGCCAATGGTTACGGAGCAGGAACGACCACCGAAGGAGTTTTGGAAGGCGTATTGAAAGACGGCACGCTTATCGGATATCATTACTCAGTACCGCAGGTTTCTATTGATGGCGGTAATACCTGGATAGTTTTAAAAAACGCAGGCAATACCACTTTAAATGTTACAGGTAGGATTGACAATATATTCATTTGCGATAATTCAGATCTAATAATAGAACATGTTATTGATGCAGAAGCTAATCCGGGACTTAATCATTATGTTAAACGACTTAAATTCGTTGGTGGTACTGAGGTGGCAAAGTGGTGGGTTGATGACGGAAACAAACTTACCATAAAAGGCAATAATGCGTCAGCAGTAGCAAATGATGTTTACCTTTCAAAGTACTGGGGATTTGATTCATACAAAAACATAGTGCTTCTTTCAGAATACGGAAAGCACGGAACAGGCGGAGCAACGCACGTATATCTTTCAACCAATTATGGCGAAACATTTTCTACCATTCTTGATTTAGGAAACAGCGTTCAGATAAGTCAAATCAATGCTTATCTAAATTCACCGATGGTTCAGAGGTCTTACGGAATAACGACAGGAATACACATTCACGGAGTTTCATATGATCATTATGCTGACAGAATTTACGTCTGCATCGGTGATGGAGGTACGAGCGGAAGCCATATTCTATGGTCTGATAATTTGGGTACATCTTGGAAAGGAAACCTATATCAGCAGACTTTCTCTATGCCACCTGCGCATAACGAGCCCTGCATTATGCAGGCATTGAAAGTAATCCCATTCGAGAATCATTTAGTCGTTTTGTCAGATGCTTTCGCACAGGGTTTCTTTTATTTAGAACGTACAGAAAATGATAAAATACCTGCATTAAGCTGGCTTCACGACATATCAAAGACAAATGAAAGCAAGTTTTGGGATGAGGGTTTTGGAATATCATTCAAGCCATATATGATCGGTAATATAAGCAGGATGTCGAAAAATAATCCCATGTTCCTTTCAACATTATTGCATAGCAATGCTGACTTGCAATCTGGAGTAAAAATGTGCGTTGTTGCAACTTGGGATGGATTAAGTTTTTGGCGGATTTGGGAAATAGACACGGCTACCGCTGATGCTAACACAAACGCTTATTGCACGGTGGTGTCGGACAATGAACATATTTTTATACGGTCTAAAGGCAGGGTTGGTAAAAATGATTACGTTAAACTAACTCAGATACATTAATTTAATTTTTAATGTCCTTTACAAAAATCACCAAATTACAGCTAAAAATTCAGCTCGTGAAAATGGGATTTGATTTGCAGATAATAGAAGATGCTATTAGGCAACTTCCAGAACCACAAAGAACATTTGCAATGTTGGCGTGGACAGAAGCAACTAATTTTTACAGGAGCAATGAAATGATAGCGATTGTAGGTCAAATGTTTAATTTGACAAATGAACAGATAGATAACTTATTTATTGAAGCCGATAAAATAAGGTTATGACAGCACTACTAACCACATTGAAGAAATTATCGGACTTTAAAAAAAAATAAACAAGATGAAAGGTATAGACAAAATTTATCATTTAGTAGCAGGTTTCATTATAAGCCTAATATTTGGATTTATCAATCCAGTTTTGGGATTAGTTTTGGCAATTATTGCTGGTGTAGGAAAGGAAATTTACGACAAAAAAATTAAGAAGTCTGTAATAGACCCTTTCGATATAATAGCAACCGTTATAGGTGGAATTTTAGGAACAGCATTAGCAATTGTTCTAACTAATATGATATGAAACTATGACAGCACTACTAATCGCATCATTTGTAATTCTGCTCTCCTACATCCTTTATGCAGGAGTAGCAGAAAGCCTATCGGCTACTTACTACAAAGTAAAGAAGCCGTATCTGTTTCAGATAGCTTTAGGATTAACAGGTTTCCTGATGATGGTTTACCTTCTTGACTTGACGGCAGGCAAATGGTATCAGTTCTTGAGTTTCTTTGCTACGTCGGCGTTGATATTCGTTGCATTCGCACCCGATTACAGGCAGATGCTGGAGGGTAAAGTGCACGCAGACAGTGCCTATGTTTCAGCGGTTGCATCCGTGGTTTTGATTGTTTTGTTCGGTTGCTGGTATATACCGGTTTCTCTGTTGTCAATCGCTTTGCTGATTTCATTTCAGTTCAAAAATCGGATTTTCTGGCTGGAGATGGCGTGTTTTGGGAGTGTATTTCTGACGATTTTAATAATTTCTCTTAAATAATTGACCAATGACATTTAATGATGTATTACAAGTTTTGATGTGGATCTTCGGTGCAGGAGGTCTAATTTCCTTTATTGCTTATTTCCGACAAAACAGACACTTGAAGGATAAGGAGGTAGAACTGGCAGCGGCTAATGTGAAGATTGCAAATGCGCAAGCCGACAGTGCTGTAGCTGATAACTACGAGAAAATACTTACCCGGATGGAAAGTACAATCGAAATGCAGGATAAGAGGTTAGCACAATCAGATGAATTTCATGAAAAGAGGTACCAGGAACTGAGCAAACAGCTTGATATGAATACCGAAAAGATAAAGGAACTGAATAAAAAAATTATCGAAGACAAGCAGTTTATCTGTTACGATCTTTCCTGCCAGCTTCGTAAAAAACAAAAGTAAAATGCTGAAATCATTTGTAAGTGCAGGACATCATGATAATGATCCCGGAGCAGTAAGTGGAGAGCTTCAGGAATCTGAACTGACCATCGAATTTCGCGACCTTGTAATTTCTGAACTGCAAAAATTAGGCGTTGTTTATTCGAAAGACAAGGACAATGAAACGTTAGGCCAGTACTTGCATCGAATTAAACCAGGTGCAGGATCAGTAACAGTTGAATTTCATTTTGACAGTTCATCGAATAAAAAAGCAACCGGCACGACAGCGGTTGTTTCGAACACAGCAAGCACAAACACTCGGAAATTTGCGAAAGAATTGGTTGATACAACTGCAAGAGTTCTGAACATCAAAAATCGCGGTGTAATTCCTGAGAGCAAAACGTACAGAAAGAAACTGGCTATTATGCGAAAGGCGGGGATTGTCGCTTTGCTGGAAATAGGTTTCATTTCCAACGACAACGATGTTTCAGCGTATCAATCCGGGAAACAAGAACTGGCGAAAGAAATTGCTTTAATAATTAAAAAATACGATGATTTAATCTGATGAAAACAAAAATTAGAAAACACTTTCGAAACTTACTCGCGCTCATGATCCGTTACCAGCGCTGGAAGTTTGACCCGAAAAATGCTGAAATAGTTTACAGAATTGAATTGTACAAAAGCTTCAATAGGTTATGAAAAAAATAGTACTGATACTTGTTTTATTTTTCACACTGCTTTCCTGCAAAGTTCGTGAGAGAATTGTCGAAGTAGAGAAAGAAGTCGTTAAAACCGAATATAAAACAAATCATATCCGGGACAGCATTTTCCATCGCGACAGCATATTTTTAGAAAAAAGAAACGATACTGTTTTCTTGACTAAAAACCGATATATATATAAAGACAAGCTGCGAATTGACACGTTATTGCGAACTGATACTATTAGTAATATACGAGTAGAATTTGTGGAAGTAAACAAACTTACCAAATGGCAGGAGTGGAGATTAAAATTATTCAGGTGGCTCGTGGTGTCGGTAATTATATTATTATTATATTCATTCAGAAAAATTTTGTTAAAAATTATACATAAGCTTTTTATATAAATACTTTTACTGGACCGCCTTGTTTGAGAAAACCGGGCGGTTTTTCTTTACAAACCGTTTTACTTTTCTTTTGATGGGTGAATTTACATAGTCAATCACTTTCCTATTAATGACATCCACCAGACTGAAATCTTTGTCGATATATAATTCAGTTTCTCGATGTGCAGATGCGTGGTTAAGTCCGAAACCAATCTGTTCAGTCGAAAATCCACAATTATTCTGAGCCATCGTTGACCATGTATGTCTGAAAGTGTATGTTGTGGCTTCAAATCCGATAACCTCAGCTATTTTCTTAAAGCCTTTATTCAAATTATAATTGAAAGAATTAAAGTCGCTGTATCGCTCGCTAAAATCGAATAACATTTTGTTTCCCTCATATTTTTTGAGCAGATATTTTATTTCATTCGGAACCACAATCTCAAATCGAGCTTTGTCTTTACGCTGCTTTGTAGTTTTATGCCTCATATATTTCAGTTTGCCGGAAATATAATTGCTCTTTTCCATTTCAAACAAATCAACGGTGTTTATCCCTGCAAGATAAAACACCATTTTTGCTACATCTTGCGCCAATACCGGGCGCGTGTCTGCTTTCAAGTTTGATAGATCGGCCGTTAGTACTCTTTTCAATTTACGTTTCGGAATAGCTCGCTTTTCGGCTTCGTCAGTTTCAGGAACCATCCCTTTACGGAATGGATTGTTTCGAATTAAAAGAATGCCGGTGTCGTATTCGTTGTATTTTTCCAGTCCAGCATCAAAAACGGCTTTCATCATGTAAGGATATAGATTTTTCGCACGTGCAGTCGTTGATAAAGATTTAATCCAATCTTTTATCATTTTAATTTTCATATCCTTGAAAAGCAGATTGTATTCGGCCAGTTCCTTTGCATCATTGCTCGAAGTGATAAACTTTATAAGGCTGTTGTATGCAGTTCTATAATTCTTTGCCGGATTGTCACGGCCATCTTTTGACATTTGTTTCAGATAAATATCTTTGAAAAATTTTGTAAAAGAAATATCGGATCCATCGTCGAGAAGATATTGCTTTACTTTCTGAACGTTCCAATATCTGTTATCAACGGCATTCAGTTTGTCGATATAGTCTTTGATTATAGCATTTGTCTGAACGAGAATAACATTATCTTTCACTTCCATTCCTTTCAACTGTTTCTTGCTTGCAAACAATGATGTCTTGATATAATCAGGGTTTCCGTTGTGAATGATCCGAATATATACAGAATTGAACTCTTTTTTTGTGCTTCGAACGCACGTGATAAAAGTGGCCATATTTGTAAGTTTTTGTAAGTAGAAAAAATTGTAAGTTATTTGTAAGTAAAAAGTGTATATTGTCAGCAAAAAAGCATCAAAAACGCTTACAAATGTTACTATTCAAATGAAATTAGGCAGCTACAAATCCTTGTAACTACCTAATAATAAGAAACATTTTAACTGTGACCCCGGCGGGATTCTAACCCACGACCTTCAGAACCGGAATCTGACGTTCTATACAGCTGAACTACGGAGCCTTATTTATCTTGGTTTGCAAAGTTACGAAAAACTCTGCTAATATAATCATGGTGTCTCGATACCGAGTATTGAAAATCAAAAAACGGCATTCGGTTTCTAAAACTAATCTTTATAATCGTCCCACTTTGTATCCTGCATATTACCTGTTTTAGCGAATTGGCGGTGCATTCCGAAGCAAGCACCCAGATTGATTGGGGTATGGCCCATACCGCAAATTTTCAGATAATCATACAGCATTTGTTTGTATTCCGGTGCCGCACAATTTTCGATAATCAGCTCAACCCGCTGCCTCGGCGAGTAACCGCGCAAATCCGCAACGCCATGTTCGGTAATCAGGACTTTTACGGAATGCTCGGACTGATCGTTGTGCGAAACCATCGGCACAACCGAACTGATTTTTCCACCTTTAGCCGTAGAAGGCATTGTGAAAATGGAAAAATACGAATTGCGGGTAAAATCGCCTGAGCCACCGATTCCGTTCATCATTTTACTGCCAAGTACGTGCGTGCTGTTCACATTACCAAAAATATCGGCTTCCAAGGCGGTATTTATCGAAATTAATCCCAATCGACGGGCAATTTCGGGACTGTTTGAAATTTCTTGTGGACGGAGAACAAGTTTGTCGCGGAAGAAATCCAGATCGGAGTAAACTTCTTTCAAAACGTCAGGCGATACGGTAAGTGAGCATCCACTGGCAAATTTGATTCTTCCTTCTTTCATCAACGCAATGACGGAATCTTGAATGACTTCCGTGTACATGTCAAAAGCAGGGATTCCGGGATTACTTCCCAATGACGACAAAACAGCATTGGCAACGTTACCTACTCCGGATTGTAGCGGGACAAAATCCTTAGGAATTTTACCCAATTTCAATTCGGACGCTAAAAAATTGGCAACATTTTCTCCAATTCTTGCCGTTACTTCGTCCACCGGAGTAAATCCGCCTACTTCGTCCGGCTGATTATTTTCAACCACACAGAGAATTTTCTTCGGATCAATTCTTAAGGTAGTAGTACCAATCCGATCACTCACTTTATATATGGGTATTTCGCGACGATTGGGCGGATTCTGAGCTTCATAAATGTCATGAAATCCGGTTAGCTCTTTCGGATGATTTTGGTTTAACTCTAAAATGACATGGTCGGCAATCCGTGAAATGGTAGGTGAAATTCCGACGCCGGTAGTCAGCACTACTTCTCCATTTTCTTTAATATCACACACTTCCAAAATGGCAAAATCCGGATGCTTTACAAATCCATAACGAAGACTTAACGCCAAAGCCGACAAATGCAGATCGTAATAATTAATCTCGCCATTGTTGAGCGCTTCGCGCATGTCTTTGTTAGACTGGTAAGGCGAACGATAGCTGACGGCTTTCGCACGTGCCAACTCTCCATCCAACGAATCGCCTGTTGACGCACCGGTAAACATTCCGATTTTAAATTCTTTTCCTTGCGCGTGTAATTCTTCGGCGCGCTTTGCCAAGGCGGTTGAGACAACCTTGGGACTTCCGGCAGCGGTAAATCCACTAAAACCCACTACGTCGCCATGATTAATATAAGAAGCTGCTTCTTCCGCCGATACAAATTTGAATTTCTCTTTTATCATTTTTGCGCCATTTTTTAAAATTACTGCAAAAGTACAATTTTTAAACGTCATGCGAAAGAAAATCTACTGCTGATTTGTCGAAATTTAGTTCTAAGCCGATGTGTTAAACTAAATTTCATGACCGGATTCTTCCTTGATTTTTCTTAAAAAACGTAATATTATGCAGAAAATAAAGATATAATTCCTACATTTGTTGAGCTAAAGAAACAAACATTTGAAAATTAATTTTACATCAAAAACAATATTAAAATGAGTGACATTAGAAATTTAGAGCCAAAAGTGCTTTGGAACAATTTTTACAGTTTGACACAGATTCCTCGTCCATCCGGAAAGAAGGAAGCAATCGGAAAGTTCTTGGTTGATTTCGGGAAATCGTTGGGCTTAGAGACTTTGCAGGATGAAGCAGGTAATGTACTGGTACGAAAACCGGCTACACCCGGCATGGAAGGTCGGAAAGCTGTCGTGCTTCAGTCGCACATGGATATGGTGCCACAGAAAAACAGCAACGTTAATCATGATTTTGAAAAAGATCCTATTCGGACAATTATTGACGGCGAATGGGTTCGTGCCGACAACACGACTTTAGGTGCGGACAACGGTATCGGTGTCGCCGCCGCGATGGCTGTTCTACAATCGACCGACATGCCACATCCCGCTATAGAAATGTTTATTACGGTTGACGAAGAAACCGGCATGTACGGTGCTTTCGGGTTGCAACCAAATTTTTTGAAAGGAGACATTCTGATCAATATGGACAGTGAAGACGAAGGTGAGCTATATGTTGGTTGTGCGGGCGGCTTAGATGCCAATATTACGTTTAGATACAAAGAAGTAGCAGTTCCTGATGGGGACGTTGCTTATAAAATTTCGCTGACCGGACTGAAAGGCGGTCACTCGGGAGTGGATATTCACTTGCAACGCGCCAACGCGAATAAGCTGATGTTCCGTTTTTTGCGCTCTGCTGTGGCCGAAAACGAAGTAAGGTTAAGTTCCATCGAAGGCGGAAGCCTTCGGAACGCTATCCCGCGCGAAGCTTTCGCTGTAGTTACTATCCCGTCCGAAAATGAAAGCGAATTAATCAACGCGGTAGCTGAATTTGAAACGCTGTTTATTTCTGAATTCAAAGGAGTGGAAGACGGTATCCGTTTCAAAGCCGAGAAAACAGGGAAAGTCAGTAGTTTGATGCCGGAAGAGGTACAAGACGATTTAATAAACGCCGCTATTGCTTGTCCAAATGGCGTTTACCGCTTCATTCCGGAAGTACCGGAAGTAGTGGAGACATCGAATAACTTGGCAATGGTAAAATCAGACGGAAAAACAATCGAAATAAAATGCCTTATCCGGAGCTCGGTAGAAAGTAGAAAAGAAGAACTGGGCGAGATGATAGAAAGCGCGTTTACGCTTGCCGGAGCCAAAGTCGAATTTTCAGGCGCATATCCGGGCTGGAAGCCCAATCTGGACTCGCCTATTTTGAAAAAAATGACGCAAGTGTATGAGAAAAATTACGGAAAAACGCCAAAAATCCTAATCATCCACGCCGGATTGGAATGTGGTATCTTAGGCACCCATTACCCGGACATGGATATGATTTCTTTCGGTCCGACCATTCGTTTCCCGCACTCGCCGGATGAAAAAGTAAACATCGAAACCGTTGCTAAATTTTGGGATTACCTGAAAAAGACGTTGGCGGATATTCCAAAAAAATAGATAAACGATGTATTCATACTTCAAACCTGACAGAAACTCTAATCCTGTTAGGTTTGATTTTGTCCAAATTTAGTATTCGATCATGAGAAAAATAGCAATCCCCTGCATTTCAACCTTGGCTGTTTGCAGCATCTCTCTATCCGGCAATCCGTTAGAAGTAAAAACATACACCTTACCAAACGGACTAACCGTTTGGCTGAATCAAGACGACTCCCAGCCAAAGGTTGTCGGCGCGGTGGTGGTAAAAGCCGGTGCGAAAGACACCCCAAACACCGGGATTGCTCACTATTTTGAACACATCATGTTTAAGGGGACTGACAAAATTGGGACAACAAATTACGTTGCCGAGAAAGTTTATCTGGATTCCATCTCCGCGAAGTACGATGAACTCGCGTTGACAAAAGACGCTACCCAAAGGAGTGAAATACAACAAGCCATAAACCGTCTTTCCATTGAAGCAACTCAATTTTCCATCCCCAATGAGTTTGACCGACTAATTTCCAAATACGGCGGAACCGGGCTGAACGCCGGTACCGGACACGACATGACCATGTACTACAACACGTTTTCGCCACAGTACTTTGCCCAGTGGTGCGAATTGAACAGCGAACGGCTTATGAATCCGGTCTTTCGTGGCTTTCAAAGTGAGTTGGAAACAGTCTATGAAGAAAAAAACATGTACAGTGACGCGCTGGGATACATGGCTATGGAGAAGGTTCTCGAAAAGATGTTCAGTCCACATCCTTACCAATACTCAATCATTGGGAGTACCGAAAATTTGAAAAATCCGCGCTTGTCGGACATGGAAGACTTTTTCGAGAAATACTATGTCGCGGGCAATATGGGATTGATACTAAGCGGCAATTTCAATGAAGAACAAGCACTACCCATTATTGAGAAAACGTTTGGACGTATCCGTAGTGGTAGCGTGATAAGAAACGAGACACCGAAGCCGACTCCGTTCAAAGAAAAAGAGTCCTTTACGGTCAAATTTCCTATCCCTTTGGTCAAGGCAACTGCCTTGGTCTGGCGGAGCGTTCCGACCAATCATCCGGATGAAATCCCGCTTGAAATCGCGATGCGCGTATTTTCCAACAGCAATCAAACCGGACTGCTTGACAAACTGACCACCGATGGTAAACTGATGCAGGCGATGGGGATAAATATGAGTAGGAATGATGCCGGTGTCGTACTGTTGTTGGCTGTTCCGAATATTCCTTTCCAATCCAACAACACAGCCCAAAAATTGGTACTGAAAGCACTGGAACGAGTAAAGGAAGGAGATTTCTCGGATACGCTGTTCAACAGCCTGAAAATGGAGCAAAAGAGGCTTTACCGGATGAATTTAGAGAAAATAGACAGTCGGGTAAACAAAATGGCGGCTTTGTTCTCTGAAAATAAGTCCTGGACTGATTATGTAGATGAGATAAATCGGATTGACGCACTGACTAAGCAGGATGTGGTAAAGGTGGTCAATACGTATTTTACCGCGAATTACTTAGAGTTGAAAAAGAAAACCGGAAACTACCCGAACGAGAAGATGCAAAAGCCGGGATTTGCTCCCATCGAAGCGCGAAACAAAGAAAAACAGTCGGATTACGCGATGGAATTGGGAAAAATGATGTTACCGGAAAGCATGCCGCGCTTTTTGGATTACAGCAAAGATGGGAAAACGATTACTTTGAATGACAAAGGATTGACACGCTTATATCATACCGAAAACTTGATAAACGATGTTTTTTCATTAGACTTGAATTACAATGTCGGCAACTTGGAAATGAAAGAAGCCGAAATCGTATCCCTATATTTGGAGTACTTAGGAACGGATTCGATGACCGTAAACGAATTCAAAGAAAAGTTGCAACAACTCGGAAGCACAATCAGCTTTGGTGCTTATACGAACTTCTTCAATATCAAAGTGAATGGCTTTGATGAGAATTTTGACAAAACGGTAGCTTTGCTCGGAGACTTTCTGAAACATGTAAAACCGGACAAATCGAAACTAAAGCAAGTCGTAGGAGTTTATAACGTCTCCGAAAAAGCGATTCGTTCTTCATCGGATGAATTAGCGTCTGCAGCATTCGAAAAGGTAAAATACGGGATTGGGTCAAGTTATCTCGACAAACTTAGCCTGTCCGATGTAAAAAAATTAACGGCGGAAAGTCTGCTGAAATCTTTTCAAAAAATTCTTTCAACCGAATGTGATATGCACTACATAGGAAGACAAAAGGTGGATTTGGTCGCATCCTTTTTGAAAAATAATATTGAAACAGAGAATATTACAACCAAAACGAACAACCCGATATTTCGCGAACGAATCGCTTATCAAAAGCCGCGCGTATTTTTTTACAACGATGCGAAAGCGACACAAAGTATCGTTTACGGCTATGTAAACAGTGCCAACACCAGCAGCATAAGCGAAAATAACGCGATAGAGCTTTTTAACTCCTATTTGGGTGGCAGCATGAGTTCGCTTATGTTTCAGGAGATACGGGAATTTCGTTCATTGGCTTACCGCGCCTACTCTTCGACTGACATGCCACCGGTAAACTCTATGGGTAAACCTGTTTCCTTGACGATGATGCTCTCAACTCAAGCCGATAAAACAGTCGAAGCAGTACACACACTTGACTCTATTTTCAAACACGTCCCCTTTTCCGAGAACCGGCTTGAAACGGCAAAACTGGATATTATAAACTACGCGTATAACAACTACCCGGATTTTAGAACCAAAACCCGGAAAATTGCATCTGAAAAAATGATCGGCTTTACCGATGATTCCAATAAACAAAAAGTGAAGGATACTTCAAAAATGACGCTTGACGATTTGAGAAAAGTATATGCCGAGAACTTCGAAAATGCTTCTGTAGTCTATATCGTAGTTGGTAATCAAAAGAAGATCGACATGAAAGAATTAGAGAAATTGGGGGAAATTACCGTTTTAAAACAAAAAGATATATTGAAATAAAAGATAAAAATCTATGAGAAAAATCGCATTACTAACATTGGCATTGTTTGCCTTGAATATTGCCAACGCACAGGATTCACTGTCCAGAGATACCCTAATTTTTACGACCGTAAAAGAAAATAAAATAACGCCCGTGAAAAATCAGGCAAGTAGCGGCACTTGCTGGTCGTTTTCCGGTTTAGCGTTTTTTGAGTCGGAATTACTACGGATGGGGAAACCGGAAGTGGATTTATCCGAGATGTTCGTTGTGAGTCATTCATACACCGACAAAGCTGATAAATACCTTCGGATGAATGGTACTATCAACTTCGCGGCAGGCGGCTCGTTTTACGATGTACTTTATGTCCTTCAAAATCATGGAATCGTACCCGAATCCGAAATGAACGGGTTGAATTATGGAACCGACAAACACAAACACGGAGAATTGGATGCCTTGACAGAAAGCATCGTGAAAGCGATGGTAAAAAATCCGAACAAAACCATCTCCACCGCATGGAAACCTGCGTTTCAAGCAGTCGTGGATAGTTATCTGGGAAAATTACCCGCCGAATTTAGCGAAAACGGCAAAAAATACACCCCAAAAAGCTACGTCCAATCCTTGGGATTGAACCTGAATGATTATGTGTCAATCACATCGTTCACTCATCATCCTTTTTACGGAAAGTTCCCTATTGAAATTCCGGACAACTGGCGCTGGGCGGAATCGTACAATGTTCCGTTGGATGAGTTTATTCGTATTTTTGATTATGCCGTCGAAAATGGATACACCATTGCATGGGGATCCGATGTGAGCGAACGGGGATTTACGCGCGACGGGATCGGAATTTTACCCGAAACAAAAAAAGAAAATTTAGTCGGGACTGACCAAGCTAAATGGGTTGGCGGACAGCCCAAAGATGGAAAATTTGACATCAAAGGACCGATGCAAGAAGAAAATGTTACGCAAGAGAGCCGACAACTTGGGTTTGACAACTACCAAACCACCGATGATCACGGGATGCAGATTTTCGGCATTGCCAAAGATCAGGAAGGAACGCCTTACTATATGGTCAAAAATTCGTGGGGAACGGAAAGCAAATACAAAGGAATCTGGTACGTGAGCAAACCTTTCGTGATGAGTAAGACCATTAACATTTTGGTACACAAAGACGCCATACCAAAGGATATAAAGAAAAAAATGGGAGGCATGTAAGCCATTTTTCCAAATTAAATATTTAATGATTGAACATTGAAGTCCTGTACCAATTGTCTTTCTTTCGCTGCGAAAGAATACGTTTGTAAAGGTCAAAAAATCAAGGTAACAGGGAGGCGCCTTTCTGCTCTGTGCGATGACGAAAATGAACCAACTCCGATGCTTCACAACGTACTTGTCCGACTAATCGCGAAGGTGTTTCAATAGCAACAAACCGACCATTAACCGGATAGACTGGTGGGACGACCGTTGTCCTGACAATAAAGCGGGGTAAATTCGCACTCGAACATTCCCCCCAATCAATTTTATGGGACAAAATAAACAACGGGTGTTTATTTTTCAATGTGCGTTCCAACAAAAAAGAAGAGAGACTGCTGATTCGTTTTTTCTATTTTTGACAACGTAGTTTTCTGCAAGATTTAGTACCCAAAGATACTAAATCTTGCAGAGATACACAACTATTTTCAAACTTAAATAATTGACAAATAGATATTTATATCTTTTTTAAGGGAAGACTATTTAAGACGAGTCGATGGATCTTACCGTTATTGTTCTTCTTTTACTTGAGGCATAATCAATTTGTAGCCTTTCCCGTGAATATTGATGATGGCTACGTTCGGATCGTCTTTCAATAATTTGCGCAATTTGGTAATATACACGTCCATACTGCGAGCGTTGAAGTAATTGTCATCTACCCAGATGGTTTTCAGCGCATGGTTACGTTCTAGGATGTTATTGGCATTCGCAGCCAAAAGACTCAACAGTTCAGATTCTTTGGTAGTAAGTTTTTTGGAATCCCCATCGAACTCTAACGTTTGCTTCTGCACATCGAATAAAAATCCTCCAATTTGGTAGCTGACTACGTCTTTTACCTTCTTCCCTCGTACACGACGCAGTATAGATTCGATACGATACAGAAGCTCTTCCATACTGAATGGTTTTGACAAATAATCATCCGCCCCAAGTTTAAACCCTTGTAGAATATCTTCTTTCATTGACTTTGCTGTCAAAAATATAATCGGCACATCCGTGCTCATTGCTCTAATGTCAGCTGCCAATGCAAAACCGTCTTTTTTCGGCATCATCACGTCCAATACACATAGGTCATATTTGTTTCGTGTGAATGCTTTATATCCGGCTTCTCCATCTGGTTGCAAATCACATTCATACCCTTTTGTTTGCAGGTACTCTCTCAATAGCATGCCAAGATTTTCGTCGTCTTCGCATAATAGAATTCTCACCTTTTCTTCGTTCATGATTTTTATTGTTTTAATGTTGGTATTATTACCGTAAATTTAGTTCCTAATCCGATTTCACTTTCTACTTTTATGACACCTTGATGGTCGTTTACAATTTTTTTTACGTATGCTAATCCGAGTCCAAACCCTTTCACATCATGCACATTTCCGGTAGAAACCCGGTAAAATTTCTCAAATATTTTTTTTAAATTTTCTTTTTTGATACCAATCCCGTTGTCTTCTACACTTAGACATACGTTGTCTTTCTCGTTCCATGTTTCGAGCGTGATGATTGGAATCTTATCACTATACTTCAGTGCATTGTCCATCAAATTAAAGATTACGTTGGTAAAATGAACTTCATCAATCATCACATCGTCATTAGTAGCTTTTAAGTTGGTTGCTATTTCGCCCCCCTTACTGGTAACCTTTAACGAAAAACTACTTATAATATCTTTAATTAAATCATTCAAATAAATCTCAGTCAACTTCAAAGTAGCTTTTTCGTTCTCAAACATAGACATCTGCAACACTTTTTCCACCTGCAGACTCAATCGTTTCGTCTCATCTTTTATCACATTTGAGACATGCTGAAGCATTTTTTGGTTCATCCCGACGCTTTGATCTTGCAACATTTGCGATGCCAATGAAATAGTAGAGATCGGTGTTTTGAACTCGTGCGTCATGTTATTTACAAAATCATTTTTGATAGTATTTACCTGCTTTTGTCTGAATATGACAATTATCGTCGTAATAAAAATCGCCAGTGTTAAGACAATCACCGCGATAGATGGTAGCATTAAATTCAATGACTCAAAGATAAAATCACGCTTTGTAGGAAAAACAACCTGTAAAAATGCTTCATTCGCTGTTTCCTCTCTCGGAAACAATTTCTGGCTGTAAACATCCGTGTTGGGTTTACCGCTCACGTTGATTGTCTTGTTGGATTGAAACACTACTCTGTCTCGCTTATCAACCACCGAATAATAAAAGGGGAGATTGATATTGTTGCTCTCAAAATAAGTAGTCAGGATTTCATCCAATTCATTGAAATCTATCCGATCGGAAACATCCATCTTTTCGGTTTCTCTTAACCACCGAAACACAGCCTGATCCAATATCGTCTTCGAACGTGAGAAATTTAATTCGAACTTTTCCCGTAAAAATTTAGACGTTTCTTCAATGGTCGCTTTCCCCTGTCGCGTCGAGAGCCTGATATTTGGTGCATTCCCGTTCGATTGATTCCAATTGGTGTTTATCGTATCTTTGATTCTTAAATCGCCGCTCGAACGATTATTGTACAGCGACCCATTACTACTCTGCACATACTGATTTTCGTCCAATGTTTGTGCCAAATATTTTAACGCTTCGTTTTCTTCGAGCAGAAGAACTGCCTGAACGAGACTATGCTGAACACCATCATCAAATTGATTTTCAGCCATTTTTGCATTTGCACGCAAGAACCGGACTTGTAGCAGTATAAGTGCTCCAAATGCAATAACCATCAAGGCTATCAATATCCAAATCGTACTTTTTCTCATAGCGCAACAAAGTTAAATCTATTTCAATTGTTAATTTAACATTTAAGTATCTTTAACTTATAGTCTTTCAATTACCATTCATAATCGAGCATACACTCAAAGATAAATTTCGATATTAATACTCTCATCGTGGCTCCATTTCGAGGCATTTTCTTTAAATTTATTTTCAATCTTTACATAGTATAGCCGACCATTTACACCGTTTAGAAAAAACGGCATTCAAACGATACATTCGACACGAATTATCTAAAACGAACATGCTTAATCTTTTATCGATATGTTAAAAACATGTTTTCGGGGTAATTTGTTTTAAAATATTCATTTTTTTGAGAAACGAAATCGAGTGCTTGCGACAGAGTTACATTTCGTATTAATTTCGTGTAAACGAACGGAACAACGATAAATTCAGTCAAAGACATTAAAGTCGGGTTCGGTTCTTCACCCAATAACAGTCAAATATATTGGCTATGTATGAAGAAGATGGCGCTTTCTACTTTTTTGCCGAAGACCTTGCGGGAGAAAGCTATGAATTATGGGAAACGGACGGGACTAAACCGGAAATGATAAAAGTATCGGAATTAAATACGAATGAATCTTCCGAACTGTCGATTAAAAAATTAGGAAATATACTATGTTTCATGAAAAATGATTGGAATAGTAATATCATAACGAGATTTATGCCTACAATCCGACAACGAATATTGCGACTTCGATTCTTGATGTTTATCCTTCTAACAACACAAGCAGTCGCAGATAAATTAGAGATTATATATACTAGATTACTATAGCGTTAGTTTTCAATGAGATCGAGAAATTGTGTAGTCCGCAGGCAATAAGCATCACTTTGTGTGCAAAGCCAAACTTTCGACATCTGAAAGTGTCTTTCACAATTCTCCATTTCTTAGCTCTTCCAATGGCATGTTCAATACCAATGCGGATGGAAGATATTTCTTTGTTCTGCTCTTTTTGTTCTTTAGTAAGTTCTTTACCTTTTGGTTTCTTTGTGGGCATAATTACAGTTGTACCTTCAGGGTTATGTCCTAAAAAACCTGTATCTTGATAAACAAAAATGCCTAATGGCAACGACAATGGCTGTATATCGCATATTTTTTTATCGTGAACACTGCCATAATAGGTTTCACTTAACCAAACAATACGATTGTCTAAT
>JBKEBE010000015.1:0-5972 GCA_047973025.1 Paludibacteraceae bacterium | reverse complement strand
CTTTAATATCTCCATCCAATACTTTATAACGATATTTTGTAACCCAAACAATATGAGCTGTAAGTCTTGAAATTGTGTTCCCATTAAATCGTTGTTTGTTTTCCATACTTCAAAAGTGCATATTTCCACACAGTAGAAAGACTTTCATTCTTTCTTTTCAACAAACCTATGGACTTCCAGTCCAGAGTGGTTTAGTTTCTCGGCTATAAGTGTGTAAAAGACGAATCCTTCAAAGTATGTAAAAATTCTAAAAAAAGGCACATGTGAGGATTGAATTTATCGTAAATATTGCATTATTATAAAAAATCGTGTACTTTTGCATCACTTTTCGAGAAGAAAAGGTCGGTCCGGTAGCTCAGCTGGATAGAGCAACAGCCTTCTAAGCTGTGGGTCGTGGGTTCGAATCCCGCCCGGATCACTTTGAACAGTAGCTTGTAATACGTCTCTTACAAGCATTATCAATGATATAACTTCCCAAATATATTCCGTCAGTACAATTTCAAAAATACGAAATACCGTTTTGTGCTACGCAATCACATATTAAATGCAAAGGGTGTATGCTGATATGGATGAATATCTCGCTGATTTTTCGCCTGAAATTGTCGAAAGATTGACAGCTATTCGGTCGATGGTTCACGAGATAGTACCCGAAGCGGAAGAAGGTATCAGTTATGCCATGCCTGCTTTCAAGTACAAAAAGCGGATTTTAATTTATTTCGCGGCTTTCAAGAACCACATCGGATTCTACGCGCTACCATCAGGCAAAGATGCTTTTACAGATAAGCTTACGATGTATAAAACATCTAAAGGAACCATCCAATTTTCACACAGGCAGCCACTTCCAATGGATTTAATCCGAGAAATTGTAGCATACAGAGTGATGGAAATCGGATCAAAATCTACTAAAAAGTAAAGAGATTTTTCGTCCGACAAAACAAATCGTTTTTCGACATTGTTAAAAAAGAAAAGAAATAACAAGAAAATAACTTCATGCAGAAAATTAAAGTACAAAATCCCGTCGTAGAACTTGACGGCGATGAAATGACCCGAATCATTTGGCAGTTTATCAAAGAACAGTTGATTTTACCTTATTTGGATTTGGACATTAAGTATTACGACCTTAGCATCCAAAACCGTGATGCTACTGAAGATCAGGTAACAATTGATTCGGCGGAAGCGATAAAAAAATACAATGTAGGCATAAAATGTGCGACTATCACGCCAGACGAAGCCCGTGTAGAAGAGTTTGGACTGAAGAAAATGTGGAAATCGCCCAATGGGACTATTCGAAACATTGTAGGTGGCACCGTTTTTCGCGAGCCGATAATCTGTGCCAACATTCCCCGGTACGTGCAAGGCTGGACGCAGCCGATTGTTATCGGTCGTCATGCTTTTGGCGACCAATACCGCGCTACGGATAAAGTTATCAAAGGAAAAGGTACCCTGAAACTGACCTTTACTGCTGAGAACGGCGATACGCAGGAATGGGAAGTCTATGATTTCAAAGGCAATGGAGTTGCTATGGCCATGTACAACACGGATGAATCCATTTACGGATTCGCCCGCTCGTCGTTTCAAATGGCACTGACCAAAAAATATCCGCTCTACATGTCCACCAAAAACACCATTTTAAAGGCTTACGACGGACGTTTCAAAGATATTTTTCAAGAAGTATTTGACGCGGAGTTCAAAACTGATTTCGAAAAAGCCGGCATTAGCTACGAACACCGCCTGATTGACGATATGGTGGCTTCGGCTATGAAGTGGAATGGCGGTTTTGTGTGGGCGTGTAAAAACTACGATGGCGATGTGCAGTCCGATACGGTTGCTCAAGGCTTCGGTTCGCTCGGACTGATGTCCTCGGTACTTGTAACGCCCGATGGAAAAACCGTGGAAGCTGAAGCCGCGCACGGAACGGTTACGCGCCACTATCGCCAGCACCAGCAAGGAAAAGCGACTTCCACCAACCCCATCGCATCTATCTTTGCATGGACAAGGGGACTGATGCACCGCGGCAAGTTAGACGACAATCAACCGCTTATCGATTTCTGTGAAAAGTTGGAGCAAGTTTGTGTTGAAACCGTAGAAGCCGGAGAAATGACAAAGGATTTGGCAATCTTGGCTTATGGGAATGATGTAAAGTCCGAGAAGTATTTAAATACACAGGATTTTCTCGGTGCTTTGAAAAGGAATTTAGACCGAAAATTGGGATAGTAATCCTTGTAAAACAGATAACCATTTAACAATATGTAGGTCTATTTATCGTCCCACAAAAAAAACAGCTTAGTAGCTGTTTTTTGTAACTACTCAGCCCCTACAAATTGCGCTCATAGCACCCAACGATTCCCCCCCCCCGCTGGTGCGGATTTGTAATCCGTACCTATTTAAAACGTATTTGCTTTTGCCGAGCAACCCACCGATTGCAAATCGGCGGGAGCGGGGGCTGAGTAGTTACTGTTTTTTTTGTGATAATTGTAGTCGCCGGACTTAGCGCGACGGTTCAATGCCGTCTTCATCCATTTTTTTTGTTGGTATATTATCCTTGCTTTCCGGCTTCAGGGTAGGGATGTAGTGAGATGAATTTGGTACGTAAATTGGCATTCTATCCGGTTTCGCTCTCAAAACGTAAGGCACTGACCGTAAGATGTCTCGATGAGCAAATTGCAAATCGGACATACGGTTCAGGGGTTTTAGGCACTTATGCCGATTCAATAGGGTTGTATCCAATGGTTGTGTGTAGTAGTCATTGTATTGCTTCCACCACTCCGTGGGAAGTCGATAGTTTTTCGAATACATTGTATCTATCCGCGATTGCTCGAAATCCGGCAATTGAAATCCGTCTTTGTATGCCTTTAACTTTTCTTGGAAGTGCTTTCGCTTGGTGCTGTCCGTCAGCAAATTAGAGTCTAAATGACGCACTGTCGGAGTCTTTTTTTGTCCGTATCCCGCTATCGTGGTAACAATACAGACGAAGAGTAGAAGGAAAATCTTGTTTTTCATCTGTTTATACTTTATTTTACGTGGCTGTTTCATGGCAGAAGATTTAATTTTTAAACTAAATTTTTTCCACTACTTATTCGTACAAATATAGGGAATATCTTGAGAATAGAAGCCTAAATTAGTGAATTTTAACACCCCCAAAATTGAAATGTCTTTTACTTATTTAACCAACTTCCAGACAGTAACTTCCGTAAGTTTTGTTACTGTTACCCTACTTGATTTCCGTTGATAGAGATTCAAATCCATAGGGTCGCCTTGTAAATCAAAATTTTTATTTAGTATTGATTTTATGCCGTCCAGTGAAGTTACCGGTTCTCCGTCTTTCTTGAATCCACCCAACCGGTTTTCACGTTTCGTTTTGTTTTCGTCCCAGTCATAGGTGGAAGCAATAAATAACAATCCATCCTTGTTTAGCCGCTCATGTATTGTTTCCAGAAAGACTTTCGGGGTGTGTAATTCTTCAAGCAGGTTGGGAGCTACAATTACATCGTATCCGGTATAAATAGGCTTCAAATTCATCGCGTCAGCCTGCATGAAAAGGATATTTTTTTTCCCATGTTCCAAACCGAAATCGGATAAAACCACATCCCTATAAAACAGCAAATCGCCTTCGTCTTTAACCACGTAGCGCATAAATCCTTTTTCTTGAAGCTGGATCGGCATCCGAATCATTCGAGCCGTAAAGTCAAGCGCGGTAACGTCGTTGTAACTCTGAGCTAATTCAAAAGCCAGTCGTCCGGTATCCGCGTTCAAATCGAGTAAACGTAAATCCGGATTTTTACCCGCAACTTCTTGAACTACATCGGCTAATGCTTTCGAGAATACGGGATTTGTCGTAAACGAATCTCCCCAACCGGCTTCGCACGAGAGTGTAACATCCTCATCGGTCTCGTATTCCGATGTTTGGATTTTCAACGGGATTTCAGATTGTACAAGCCTGAAACCGGCATGTTGATAAAAGTGTCTTCGAAAGGCGTATCGAGCATGATAGGTCGCTTCGTTGCCGGTAGAAATCCACGAGCCGCCCTTCATGATGTTGTGCTGTCCATCAAAGGTCGGAGTGGAGAAATCGTCGTATATTGGATGCACTTTGAAGCCCGGAAAGCCCGTAATTGGAGTTTCTGTCCACTGCCATACATTACCTACTATGTCGTAGAAATCGCCTTGTTGGAATGTGTCAACCGGACAGGGAGAAGAAAAATATTCCAAATTGATGTTGCCGGGTGCTTGCTCCCAATCCGAAATATTTTTCAGTCCCGCTGTGTCAAACAGTCTGTACCACTCCGCTTCGGTAGGTAGTCGGTGTGTTTTGCCGGTTTCTGCCGTCTTCCAGTTGGCAAATGCCTTTGCCTCTAAGTAGTTGACTTCGACAGGCCAGTTCCAAGGCATGGGTATTTCTTCGGCGACTAATCTTAGGCGGTAATCATCGCCTTTTTTACTCCAGAAAAGGGGCATCTCAGCTTGCTTGAAATTTCGCCAGTTCCAACCTTCTTCTGTCCAGTACTGCCGGGTGGTGTATCCACCGGCATTTACGAATCCGAGAAATTCTTCATTAGAAATCAGATGTTTTGTTGTTTTGAAGTCTTCTACAGATTCATTTAATTTTCCGTATTCGTTATCCCACCCATAAAGAGGATGGTTTTCGGGCTTGCCCGTGGCTACCGCTCCACCTTTTACATGAATGAATGTATTTTCGGACGCTTTGTCGGATTTAGTACAGATTGTTCCAAAATTTCCGTTAACGACTTCATCCAAGGGTAATTGTCGAATGAGTACCGACGATGTTTCGATGTGAATCCGTTCGTGCTCGATTCCCATCATTATTATCCAAAATGGACTTTTCTTGTCAATAGGCATTGTCAATGGAGTCTCGTCAATTACCTTTAGAATCAATTCTTTGGCATTGTCCCGATATTCGCGTACGGCGGAGACGGAAGGCCAGTTGTAGTGATTGTTGTCTAAATCGTCCCAACTCATCTCGTCCACTCCTATGGCAAAAATAGATTCAAACTCAGGATTAATCCGAGTCGTACTAATTTTAGCGAGTATTAGTTTGTTGATAAAAAATACCGCCGTGTGTCCCAGATAGAATAAAATCACGTGACGCAATGGATCGCCCCGGTGGTAAAAAACAGCATCGGACTTCAGTTGCGTATAAAGTTTTTCGTGAATTTCCCAGGTTTTCAAAAAATATTCTCGGATATTATTACGCTTTATGCCGGCATCGCCTTGCTGTAAATCAATCGGTTTTGTAATTAAATCTTTCATTAGTTTATTCAATATTCTTGTACAAATAAATTTTCGTCATTCCAAACGGGGTCAGTTCATCTTTGAATTTAGTTTGACGAATCGTAACTCCGGTATCTTTAAACCCTGCTTTTCTGTATAAATTCAACGCGGCTACGTTTTCATCCCATACCCGCAGGATTAGATTGTCGTAGTGCAATTTAATCGCGGTATGCTGCATTTCCTCAAGCATTTTCGTGGCAATGCCACGCTCCCTAAATTCTGCGCCCACAACAACTTCGGCTATGTATAGCGAGTTTGTAAATTCGTTTTTTAGCTCGGACGGAAATTCCTCATCCGGCTCAAAGGGAAAAGCAAACAAAAAACCGGCAAGTTGTTCGTTTTGCAGGGCAATTATCCCGAACCCCATCTCCAGCAACTTTAGCAAAGTCATCTCGGCGTTTTCTACAGAAATATACTGAGCATTACTTCCAGCTGTGAATCCTTTCAGGTAAAGGTTCAAAATGTTTTTTTTGAAATAGCGGTAATTGGAAGTTTGGACTGTTTTGGAAGTTTGGACTGTTTTGAAAGTTAGCTTTGTATTTAAACAATCATTGTTGTTTTAAAGTTCACTCCCGCCACCCAATATCTGACGCAAGAAATACGACGGTGCTTGGCTCGCTTCTTAATGATCAATCACATACGATGAAAGTTGTTTTGTGTCTCGCAGTACGAGATAATGGGTG
>JBKEBE010000125.1:0-4896 GCA_047973025.1 Paludibacteraceae bacterium | reverse complement strand
TACCATTTCGTCAGTAATGTTACCAGTACTCCAAACTCCGTATCCAATTGCCCAAAAATGTCGTCCCCGGTATTTTTTACTGATGTGAGGGAACTCTTCTTGTATTCTTCTTGAAGTTCTACCTTTTAGTTTTTTAACTAAATCACTTATGGAGATTTGCTTGGGAGATACTCGATATGAAGGTGTATGTGGTCTGAACTGACTACGCCTGAAAGAATTGTAACATCTTCAGTCATACAAATTTGTTTTATTAATGTTCTACATCTAACTTTAATATCTCCATCCAATACTTTATAACGATATTTTGTAACCCAAACAATATGAGCTGTAAGTCTTGAAATTGTGTGCCCATTAAATCGTTGTTTGTTTTCCATACTTCAAAAGTACATATTTCCACACAGCAGAAAGAATTTCATTCTTTCTTTTCAACAAACCTATGGACTTCCAGTCCATAGTGGTTTAGTTACAGAAAATTTACTACAATAGTGCTAAGTCAGGAGATATTGTCAATCGGTTAAATGATTCAGAAAGAATTCAGTCTGCTATCGTCGATGTAATAAATAAGTTAATAATCGAGGTTTTTACAATTATACTTACCGCTATATAGACGTCGGGTTAATATAATATCCTTGGTACAAGACAAGTCAGAAGATACATTCAAAAAATCATAATTTTGCAAAAGGCTATTGGAAAGTGCATACATTTTTTGATATTTTCGATAGTTTACTCTCAAGGTAAGACTTGAAGAGAAAAGCGTACCAAGATTGGTGCCGATTCTATTTTCCCTCCAAAAAAAATCGGATGAAATAAATTCTTTTGAGTTAAAAATTGTATTTTTGTTTTTAAATAACCAAAGAATGTATGATACAGGACGAAGCATATATGGCTCGTTGCATCTATTTGGCAAAATTAGGGATGAACCATGTAGCTCCGAATCCGATGGTTGGTGCCGTGGTGGTGTATGACGACACCATCATCGGTGAAGGTTTTCACCGGTGCTACGGAGACGCGCACGCCGAACCCAATGCCATTCGTTCGGTAAAGAATCCGGAATTGCTTTCAGAATCAACGCTTTATGTAAATTTAGAACCTTGCTCACATTACGGAAAAACACCCCCATGTGCCAATTTAATCGTTTCCAAAGGCATTAAACGCGTAGTAATTGGTAGTCTTGATCCCAATCCAAAGGTTGCAGGCAAGGGTATTTCCATTCTGAAAGACGCGGGCGTCCAAGTTGATTTGGGCATTCTTGGAGCGGAGTCAAGAAGCTTAAATAGACGTTTTTACTGCTATCAGGACAAAAAAAGACCCTATATTATTTTGAAATGGGCGCAAACAGCCAACGGATTTTTAGATGTGAAACGCGTCGATAATTCGACCAACGCTTTAAAAATTTCCAATGCGGTTACTACGCAACTAACACACAAAATGCGGGCTGAAAATATGGCAATCATGGTCGGAACGAATACGGCACTGCTTGACAATCCGTCACTTACCGTACGTCATTGGCATGGAAAAAATCCGATAAGGGTGATAATCGACAAAAAAAATAAAATTCCGGAAGATTTTACGGTAAAAGACGGAAAAGTAAGAACATTGATTTTCGGAGAAGTTTCTCGTCGAACAAGCGGATCTTCGGAGTTTATTCATTTGGATGAGTCGGAAGACGGTTTGGCATTCATGATCAACGAAATGTATAAACGGGGGATTCATTCGGTATTGGTGGAAGGTGGTGCCACGCTATTGAATAGTTTTATTCGAGCAAATCTTTGGGATGAAGCCAACGTAGAAGTTTCATCCGTTACGATCGATGATGGTATAGTGGCACCGACTATTGACGAGGAGTTCGTGTACTCAAGTCAGATGATTGAAAATCACCGATGGAAACACTATTACAACAAGATTTGACGCCCAACCAAGAAAAAGAGTAAGCGTGCAGAAAATATAATCATCTTATAATAAGAGAATTAAATCATGCCGGACGTAATCAACATAATCTTATATATTTTCTACGGATACATCATCCTTTCTACCATATCGGTCATTTTGCTCGAAAATCGGAATCCGGTAAAGTCGCTTTCGTGGCTGTTGGTGTTGGTGCTTGTTCCATTCGTCGGCTTGTTCTTTTTTTTAATCTTCGGTCAAGATTATCGCAAGCGAAAAATGATTTCCAGAAAAAGTATCCAGCGTATCGCCCTGCGTCCATGTGCTTCTTTTGACATAAAAGAATTAGACACAACTCACATGGATATCGATGTGCTTAAACTTATCTATTTGCTTAAGAATAATGGCGAAGCCGATGCTTACGCGTACAATAAAATTGATGTTTTCGCGGAAGGAGAAAATATCTTCGAGTCTATTTTTGAAGCGATACGAAATGCTCAGAGCCACGTACACATTGAGTTTTTTATTTTTGAAGACGATAAAATCTCAAATAAGTTGAGAGAATTACTTATTCAAAAAAGTAAAGAAGGTGTGCGTGTAAGGATGATTTACGATTATCTGGGTAGCCACAAATTGTCTAAAAATTACTTGCGTTCGCTGCGAACAGCGGGAGTATATGCCAAACCCTTTCTACCACTGCGATTAAGGCTGAGACGAAGTAAGATAAATTATCGCAATCACCGCAAACTCATTGTTGTCGATGGGAAAATCGGTTTTACAGGAGGGGTCAATATAGCCGACCGGTATATCTATGGAAACTCGCTCGGAAAGTGGCGTGATACGGTTATTCGAATAGAAGGAGCCGGCGTACACGGCATTCAAAAGCTTTTTCTTATCGACTGGTATTTTGTTGAAAAAAAACTGATTACCGATGAAAAATATTTTCCGAAACCGTTAACATTCGACAGAAATATCATTCAGACAGTTGCTTCGGGTCCGGATACGGATTGGGAAGCCATCATGCAAGGCATCTGTTCAGCTATCATGGGAGCCAATCAGTATGTTTATATCCATACACCTTATTTTATGCCTAACGAATTAGTGGAAGGATGTATTCAAATGGCATCGCTGAGTAAAACGGAAATTAGGCTGATGATACCGGAAAAAACCGATTCACGACTATCTGATATGAGTACTTCAAGCTACTTGGGCGGGATGCTCGAAGCCGGTGTGCGGGTATTTAAATACCAAGCCGGGATGCTGCACAGCAAAGCTATTGTGATTGATGATTTCGTCTCAATCGTAGGTTCTACGAATATTGATGAAAGAAGTTTCAGCCAGAACTTTGAAGTGAATGCTTTTATTTATGAAGAAAAAACCGCGCTTCAACTAAAGCGTTTGTTTATCGACGATATATCGAATTGCACGGAATTGACTTTGGATGAATGGAATAACAGGCAAGGACGCCAAAAATTGATGGAGTCGTTTGCGCGGCTGTTCAGCCCGTTGATGTGATGACGGAATAACTCATTAAAAGTAATCAAAAAGAGCATTGATGCATAACAATCAATGCTCTTTTAGTTTTTATCGTAAGATTTATGGTGTCATAACAAACTCCACGTAACCGTCAATCCCGCCATAACGATGGAAACCATGCTCATCAATTTTATTAAAATATTGAGCGATGGACCGGAAGTATCCTTGAAAGGATCGCCTACGGTATCGCCAACTACACAAGCTTTGTGATTTTCAGATCCTTTACCACCGTGATTTCCTTCTTCTACGTATTTTTTTGCATTATCCCATGCACCACCGGCATTCGCCATGAATATTGCCAACACAAATCCGGAACCCAGACCACCAATCAATAATCCCATCACACCGGAAACTCCAAAAATTAATCCGGTTAATATCGGGGCGGCGATTGCAAGTAATGAGGGCAGCAGCATCTCATGTTGCGCTCCTTTTGTCGAAATCTCCACGCATCTCGCGTAATCAGGCGTACCGTCTCCCGTTAATATTCCTTTAATTTCTCGAAACTGACGTCGCACCTCATTTACCATTTTTTGAGCGGCTCGTCCCACCGCGTTCATGGTCAAACCGCAGAACAAAAATGCCATCATTGAACCGATAAATACGCCGACAAGCACTTTCGGATTCATCAAATTGATTTCATAAAAGTTCATAAAATCTACAAAAGAAGCTTTTGCGGTCTCTATCACGTCGCCGTTTGCAAGTGTCAGTGTTTTCTCTCCGATTCGGATTAAACCAATTTTTATTTCTTCGATATAGGAAGCCAACAAAGCCAAAGCTGTCAAAGCGGCAGAACCGATAGCAAAACCTTTTCCGGTTGCGGCAGTGGTATTTCCCAGCGCGTCCAATGCGTCCGTACGTCGGCGTACTTCCGGATCAAGACCTGCCATTTGTGCGTTTCCGCCTGCGTTGTCGGCAATAGGACCGTAAGCATCAGTAGCCAAGGTAATTCCCAGCGTGGAAAGCATCCCTACTGCCGATATGCCAATTCCGTAAAGTCCTGTGCTCAAATTTCCGGCTGAAACCATATCGGCTACATTAAAGCCCGTCGCACACAAGAAAGACATAATGATGGCTGCGGCAATGGTTATTACCGGAATGGCGGTAGAGAGCATTCCGGTCCCGATTCCGGAAATGATAACGGTCGCGGGACCGGTTTGGGCACTTTCAGCAATTTTTTGAGTGGGTTTATACGAGTGAGAAGTATAATATTCAGTCGATTGTCCGATTGCGAGAGAAACGCGGCAGCTCCCAACGCGGCGGTCGCCAAAATCGATCCACAGTAACTTTCGTATAAATCCGCGCCCATTCCGGCAACATCCCCTACATTATCTCCAACATTGTCGGCTATGGTTGCCGGATTGCGAGGGTCGTCTTCCGGTATTCCGGCTTCTACTTTTCCCACCAAATCGGCTCCTACATCGGCGGCTTTGGTGTAAATACCACCACCAACACGGGCAAAAAGCGCCTGGGTCGAAG
>JBKEBE010000019.1:0-127487 GCA_047973025.1 Paludibacteraceae bacterium | reverse complement strand
TATACCTTGAAAAGTAGTACCTTTGCCAACCGTATATTTAAGTTATCAAAAAAATGCATTTAGAATCCCTACTTACAGCAGAAGTTGTCAAAGTCGTTCAAAACATTTACAATCAGCCTATTGATCCTAAAACCGTTCAATTTCAAAAGACTAAAAAAGAATTTGAAGGCGACGTTACGCTCGTTGTTTTCCCCTATGTAAAAATGTCGCGCAAATCGCCTGAAGAAACCGGAAAAGAAATTGGCGGGAGATTAATCCGTGAAGTGGAATTTATCGAGTCATTCAACGTAATTAAAGGATTTCTCAATATCAAGATAAAAACAGTCTATTGGTTGCGACAATTGGATTTGATTCATTCTGCCGACAATTACGGCGTAAAACCGGCAGACGCGAATGCCGATCTGATGATGATCGAATACTCATCGCCCAACACCAACAAGCCGCTCCACTTGGGTCATATACGCAATAACCTGCTGGGATACAGCATATCCGAGATCCAGAAAGCCAACGGATGGCAAGTGGTAAAAACCAACATCGTCAACGACAGGGGTATTCACATCTGTAAATCCATGTTGGCGTGGCAAAAATGGGGCAACGGAGAGACACCCGAATCTTCAGGCATGAAAGGCGACCATCTCGTGGGGAAATACTACGTCGAATTTGACAAGCATTACAAAGCGGAAATTAACGAATTAACAGCGAAAGGCCATACCGAAGAGCAGGCAAAAAAACAAGCGCCACTAATCGTCGAAGCACAGGAGATGCTCCTAAAATGGGAACAGGACGACGTGGAAGTTCGTTCACTGTGGGCAATGATGAACAGCTGGGTCTATGCCGGATTTGACGAAACGTATAAAAAATTAGGCGTTGACTTCGACAAGATTTACTACGAATCCGAGACCTATACCGAAGGAAAGGATAAAGTAGAAGAAGGGTTGGAAAAAGGCGTATTCTATCGACGGGACGACGGTTCTGTTTGGGCTGATCTGACTTCGGAAGGATTGGACGAGAAACTCCTGCTCCGCTCCGACGGCACGTCCGTATATATGACGCAGGATATCGGGACAGCAAAGCTTCGCTACGAAGATTACCCGATAAAAAAAATGGTATATGTCGTTGGGAACGAACAAAATTACCATTTTCAGGTACTTTCCATTTTGTTGGACAAATTAAGTTTCGAGTGGGGAAAAGACCTTGTACACTTCTCCTACGGAATGGTAGAGCTTCCTGAAGGCAAGATGAAAAGCCGTGAAGGAACGGTGGTTGATGCCGATGATCTGGTTGAAGAAATGATTACTACAGCTCGCGAAACTTCTCAGGAATTGGGAAAATTAGACGGCGTTTCAGCCGAAGAAGCCGAAAAAATAGCCCGTATGGTCGGCTTGGGCGCGTTAAAATACTTCATTTTGAAGGTCGATCCCAAAAAGAACATGACTTTCAACCCAAAAGAATCCATTGATTTTAACGGCAATACGGGTCCATTTATCCAATACACCCATGCACGTATAAAATCCGTTTTACGCAAAGCCGATGAGCAAGGCATCAACTACCAATTGACGATAAACGACAATATTGTGCTTTCCGAAAAAGAGAACTACCTGACTCAAACGTTGACCGAATTTCCGGCTATCGTAAAACAAGCCGGCGACGAGTTTAGTCCGGCGTTGATAGCTAACTATGTTTACGATTTGGTAAAAGAGTACAACCAATTTTATCACGATTTTTCCATTCTGCGGGAAGAAAACGAAGATTTAAAGGTATTTAGGCTTATTCTTTCCGAAACCATCGCCGCTGTAATCAAAACGGGTATGGGACTATTGGGCATTGATGTGCCGGAAAGAATGTAGACCGAGTCCGGTTACGCTAAATAGCTTCTTTCTCTTTTAGCTGCGCGTTCTTTATCATAAAGTGCAGGCGGTTGAAGATATTGGCTTCGCTCATTCCGCTGTCAAAATCCAAGAAAAGCAAGTTCATCTCCGGATACAGTTCTTTTGTTCTTTTCTCTATTCCTTTGGATATGACGTGATTGGCTATACATCCAAAAGGTTGCAAGCTTACCACATTGTTAATGCCGTTATGTGCAAATTCGGCAAATTCCGCGGGGAGCCCCCACCCTTCGCCAAATTGGGCGTTGGTATTGACAATTTGCGAAGCTTTTTTGGCATCTTCGTGCACATTGGTAATGGGGGTGTAATACGGATAGTGCGAAATACGCGCTTCCATTTTGCGAATCATTTTGTACACGATATTTTCTACAAAGTCCATCACGAATTTTGGAATGCTACGCTCCTTAATATTACCTTGTATGCGGGCTTCTCGGCTGGCAAAAGACACTATAAAAAATTTAACCAGTGGTGGCAAAACCGGTTCTACACCTTGCTGCACTAACCAATTTACCACATGCTTGTGTCCGAAATCGTTGTATTTTACATAAATTTCTCCGACAATTCCAATTCGTGGAATATCTTCCAAACTGTTGATACTTAAGAAATCATCCGCGGCCGCTTCTACCAGATCGTAAAATTTATTCGTGTCATTCCTCATCAGTGCTTCTACACCCAAGCCCAGATATTTCTCCTGCAAGCGCTTGGCTCCTCCCTTTTCGGTTTCTCGCGGTGCGGTAGAGTAATAGAATTGTGAAATACAATCCGCGTAAACTACTGCCGCGAATATAGCGCGAATGTATTTTCGCCATTTTACTTGAAATCCGGGCTGTTCATTCAGCTCGCCACCGGTTGAAATCGTGATGACGGGAATGTCGTCGTATCCCGCGGCAATCATGGCTTTTTTTATCAACGCCACATAATTGGTAGCACGACATTGTCCACCGGTTTGCGTAATGCCCAGTGCAATCTCATTCCTATCGTATTTACCGCTTTCAAGTGCCTTCATCAAATCGCCGACAACCAAGGTAGCCGGATAGCAAATTTCATTGTTGGAATATTTCAAGCCATACTGCGATGACAATAAATCGCTTGGCGGTAAATTTTCCATTTTATACCCCATCAGCTCGAACGCCGCGGGAATGAATGGCGAGTAGAAATCACCAAACCACGGTCCAAGTATCGTTCTGCGACGGTCTTCCTTTTGAAAAGCCGGTGTGTGAACGGCGATATCTTTCTTGTAGCTCTCATCACTGTTTTTGAATTTCAGACTTTCTATCAGCGAGCGAATCCGCAAGCGTGTAGAACCGATGTTGTTGATATCGTCCACCTTGATGATGGTCGCGTTTTTACCATTCCGACGCAATATATCGTTCACTTCGTCCAAAATGAAAGCGTCCGGACCACATCCAAACGACGTTATCTGCACGTAATGCACATTTTTAGGCGCGTCATTAGCCGTCCACTGTGACGACTTGAATATACGGTTTGTGTAAGCCCACTGCATAACGCTCTGGACCCCTTTCGCATCCACTTGCAAATGACGAACGACATCTTCCGAAATCACGTCCGCCCCGAAATCGGTAATCATATCGGCTATTTTGTGCTGAATCAGCGGATCGATGTGATACGGTCTTCCGGCAAGCAATACCACTAAACGATTCACCAAAACAGCATCTTCCAAAATCTCATTGGCACGTCTGTTCATCGTTTGCTCGTACTCGTCTTGTGCTTTCAGCGCATCATCAAATGCTACGTCAATCTCTTTCTTACCGATACCGGGAACGATGGATTGGATGTACTCACGACAGGCTTTGCGCATCAACTTTTTATCGGCAAAGGTAAAAGTTGGAGCATCCACCGGGATTCCGTATCTCTTCTCCGGATTCATGGCACTCTTTATCACGTCCGAATAACCTGTTACAATCGGACAGTTGTAGCTGTTGTTGGTAGCATCGTCTTCCTTGCTCTCGAAGACGATGTACGGCATGAAAATACGATCCACTTGCTTATCAACCAAGTCGTAAATGTGTCCGTGGACCAATTTCGCGGGAAAACAGATATTATCCGCCATGACCGTTCCGATGCCTTTTTCGTACATTTTCATGGTTGATTTGTCGGACAGCACCAGCTTCACACCACAACTCGTCAAAAGACGATGCCAAAACGGGTAATTCTCAAAGGTTCCGAGTACGCGCGGAATACCCAAAGTCAGTTTTCCCGAAGTCAATACCGGACGGTCGAAAAGTAAATCGTATTTCTCTTCGTGCATATTGATACCTTTCACGGTATCTTTACCGGAATTGGAGAAAATCTTTTCGCATTTGTTTCCGGAATAAAATTTATTGCCGTTTTCAAACTTGAATTGCGTAACGGTACAGTTATTTTCACATCCTTTACAAACCGTCTTCCTACTGTTGTATTCCTTCGGAACAGACATTTCAGCCAAACTTACCGGCAGGGTTTGTCCTGTTTCAAACTTATTGCGCGCATAGAGAGCCACCCCGTAAGCACCCATCAATTCGGGAAAATCGGTTACCATCACTTCTCTGCCCAACTCGATTTCCAACGAGCGGATTACAGAAAGATTTCGGAATGTACCACCTTGCACCATCACGTGTTTGCCCAATTCGTTGACATCTTTCAGTTTCAACACTTTATTCAGGCAGTTTTTCACGACAGAGTAACCCAAACCGGCGGAGATATCCGCCACAGTCGCCCCTTCGCGTTGTGATTGTTTGACTTTCGAGTTCATGAACACGGTACAACGCGTTCCCAAATCGCAGGGGGCTTTGGATTCTAAGGCTATCTTTGAAAAATCGGGGACGGAATAGTTCAGGGAATTGGCGAAAGTCTCGATAAAAGAACCGCAACCCGATGAGCAGGCTTCATTAATTTCCAACCGCTTGATAACCCCGTTTTCGATAAAAGTGGCTTTCATATCCTGTCCACCAATATCCAAGATAAACGATACGTCCCTATTAAAGTGATAAGCACCCATATAGTGCGCGATGGTCTCTACCATACCGGAATCGAGCTGAAAGGCTTTTTTCATCAAATCCTCGCCGTAACCGGTGACACAACTCCCCAACACCTTCATTTCCAATCCGGCTTCCCGCGTTAGGGTCAGTAGTTTCTCCAATCCCAAAGCTACCGCGTACAACGAAAGACCTTCATTTTTGGCATAATGATTGAAAAATACGCGTCCGTCTTCATCTGTCGCGATGATTTTGGTGGTGGTAGAACCACTATCAATTCCGATGAAACAATTGGGATTTTTTAAATCCTTAATATCGATTTTTGGTAGTTTGTATTTTTCTTTGGATTTTTGCCAAGAAGTCAGTTCTTCCTCATTGTTGAAAAGTGGCTTCAACGGATTCGGATTGTATTTGAATATTCGCTGTACTTTTTGGGACAAAAGCGTGATGTATTCGGAAAGAAACTTTGTTTCCGGTTGTTCGCCGGCTAAGATAGAAGCACCCCACGCCGGCACGACTTCCGAATTTTCGGAAACAACTACTTCATCCGGCGTTAATTTCAGTTCTTTGATAAAGGCATTTCTGAGCGAAGGGATAAAGGTAAACGGTCCCCCGCAAAGAAATACGTTTGGTTCAGGCTCGTATCCTCGCGCCAGCGAAGTGATAACCTGCATACTCACAGCGTGGAAAACCGAAGCGGCAATATCAGCTTTGTTTACATTTCGTGCTAAAAGATTCTGAACATCGGTTTTGGAAAACACGCCACAACGCGATGCTATCGGATAGATGGTTTCGGCGTTCTCGGCAAGTCGGTTAAATTCGTCCATCTCCACGTTTAACAACGTAGTCATCTGGTCGATAAAGGAGCCTGTACCTCCTGCACAACTACCGTTCATCCGCATATCCGGCGACTTTCCCTTTTCAAAGAAAATCATTTTAGAATCTTCCCCACCGATGTCCACAAAGGTTTTGATTTCGGGAAATTCTTTCTGAATTACTTCACATGAAGCGACTACTTCCTGCGCGAAGGGCACTTTGTGCCGTTCGGCAATACCCATTCCGGCGGAACCTGTAATGCACAGTTTGGCGGGTAAATCCCCGAATTTCTCAAGTAGTTCGGATAAGATCAATTTTAGTTTTCCGGAAATATCGGCGTAGTGCCGGCGATAGTCCTTATAAAGGATACGATTTTCAGCGTCGATAACGACTGCTTTTATGGTGGTGGAACCGGCATCCAGTCCGATTTTTAATAGTTCGTTTTTCACAAAAAATGTAGGTAATATTATGTATTTGATTTTGAATTATTGCACTTAAATCACTGTATTGCTGTTTTTAGTAGTACAATTCGAGTGGACTTTCACGCAATTCTACTTTCGTAACGTCATTGAAAACAAAGAAGTCGATTTTATTCTCGCGCGCCAGCCACCCCAAAGCCAACATGACGTAGGTTTCTTCGAATTGGGTGTACTCTTCAATTTCTTTGAACGACAAAGATCCTTTGGCATTCAAAAGTCGCCAGATTATTCCGGCATTGATTCCAATATCAGTCTTATTCATAGCCTTAAAATTTAATTGGTTTCTGCAAGAAGTTTCCTGAGTATAAATTTCACATTATCAACATGATGATCGTAGTATTCCGAAATTTTCTTATCGTGTCCATTGTAAAGTTCCTCTACCATGGGTGCGATCATGTAAGGCATAAACATCAGCCCATAGAGCAGGGTAAGCCATTCTTCAATAGGCATTTGCAACGCTACGTTCACTTTATCGGATTTATTGGTAGCGGCTATTCTTTCTCTCAACAGGGAGATGTATCCGTTGACTTTGGTGTTTTTTTGAATAAACTCACTCATGAGCCTTGGATTTCTGTTAATCTCCGATATGATGAAGAAAGGTATCTGACTATTGCTACGAATAAAGTCGTTGTAAACATCAATCATTTCACAGACTCTGTCCGTAAACGAAAGATTATTTTTTTCCAGCACGGTTGTAAACTCCGGCAAGAGACTTTCAAATATCTGACTGACCAGACTGTAGAATAAGTTATCCTTCGTCCGGTAATAGTAATTCAGGGTAGTACGGCTGATTCCGGCATCATCGGCTATGTGCTGCATTTTAGCTTTTTCAAATCCGTCTCGTATAAAAACGCGTTTAGCTGATTCGATTATGGCATCTTCTTGGTCAATCGTTTTTCCCATGATCAGGTATTTAGAACATTAAAAACAAATATTTGACATCGCAGTTTGACATCTGCGTCAAAATTACAACAAAAATTTACATGTTCAACACGTTAACATTGTTAAATAAACAAAAAACGCTCAAATCTTTTGAGAAATGAGCGCCTTGAGTAGAATAAGTGGGATTCTATAGTTTTTTATATTCTACGAAAGCTTCGATAGCTTCATACGATGCCAATCCTAAATCGCTGTACAACTTGGCGGTTGCCTGATTACGCTCTTCGGCGCGTTGCCAAAACAGCCGTTCGTCGTTTCCCATGAACGGCGCGCTTTCCATTTGAGATTGGTGTTTCAAGATGGAATTTCGTTTACGGCGAAGTTCTTCGGGACTGATAGGCACTGCCATCTCAATGTGGTCAATCTCCCACTCTGCCCATGCTCCACGGTACATCCATACGCGACAATCATTCATCCATGTTTCATTTTTTAGCTCGTGAATAGCAGCCAAAGCTGCATCTAAACAGACTTTGTGTGTACCATGTGGATCAGCTAAGTCTCCCGCTACAAATACTTGATGTGGTTTTACTTCTGCGAGCAACTCCATGACAATCTTGACATCCGCTTCGGAAATATCGCCTTTCTTGATGGTACCGGTTTCATAAAAAGGCAAATCCAAGTGATGCACACGCTCCATCGGCACCGAATTGTAACGGCAGGCGGCGCGCGCTTCTTCTCTACGGATTCTGCCTTTCAGATAACGAACATCGGCGCTATCCACGTCGCCGGCTTGTTTTTCTTCGGTCAAGAACCGATACATATCCAAGTATTTTCCTTTCAAGACGTTATCCGACGGGTCAAAACGCTCCAGCACATGAGCCATTAACGCGATGTAACGGATGGCTTCGTCATCGCCTACGGCAATATTTCCTGAAGTCTGATAAGCCACGTGGACTTCATGCCCTTGTTCTACAAGCCGTTGAAAAGTTCCACCCATCGAGATTACATCGTCATCGGGGTGTGGACTGAAAATGATTACACGTTTCGGATAGGGTGTAGCACGCTCCGGACGGTTGCTGTCATCGGCGTTGGGTTTTCCACCGGGCCATCCGGTTATGGTGCGTTGTAAATCGTTGAATATTTTAATATTAACATGGTATGCCGATCCGAATAACGCTAACAACTCATTCAATCCGTTTTGATTGTAATCTTTGTTGGTCAATTTGAGAATGGGTTTTCCGGTCTGTTCGCAAAGCCATACGATTGCACGGCGTATCATCATGTCAGTCCACTCCGTGGTACCTACCAACCAAGGATGACTGACTCGGGTCAGGTGTTGGGCGGCATTTAGGTCAAGTACAGCATCGGCATTTTTGTGTAATTGAAGAAACGATGCCGGCACACTGTCATTGGCTTGCTCTTCAATAATTTTAGATACGACGGAAGATTTTGTCTCCCCCCAAACCAGCATGACAACCCTTTTTGCCGACAGTATAGTATTCAGTCCCATCGTGATAGCACTGACCGGAACTTCCGCGGATGACGCGTAGAAGTGCATCAAGTCGCCTCGAGACTGGTCGTCGAGTAACATCAGACGGGTAGTTGAACTGGGCTGAGATCCCGGTTCGTTGTACGCCAAATTGCCTACCACTCCGACTGAAACCAGTACAAAATCTAATCCAGCGAGCGACTCTATTTTTTGTTCATACGCTTCGCAAAAATCGTAAACTTTATCCGTATTAATATTTTCGGGAGTAATGAATTGCTCCTTTGGCATATCGACGTGGTCAATCAGATATTCCCGAAGCAGTTTAGCGTTGGAGTGTTCGCTTGGTTTGACGGGATAAAATTCGGTAACATTAAAAATATATACGTTTTTAAAAGACAATCCTTCGCTTCGGTGCATTCTAACCAATTCACCATAAACCTTCATCGGAGACGAACCGCCGGACAGTCCAAGCACACATGGCTCGTTTCCTTTCGCACGTATTATTTCCGCGATTTCTTTGGCAATGGCTACTGAACCTTCATCGTCCGTTTCGTAAATATCGGTTCGGAGTTTTTCAAATCTGGACTGGCGTGTAGCATCCAAGGCATCCACAGGACGATAATAGCGTGTGGGTATTCTTTCTAAAGTAATTTTTGAACTTAAATCGAAAATCATGATTGAAGAGTGGGTTTTATTGTTTGATGGGATACAAAATTAATGAAAACCGTTTAAACAGGAGTCCAATTTTGTACAAATTTAAGCTAATATATGTTTTTTGGGTTCAATCTTTTCCATTTGACACTTTTTTGTCGTTTTCTTTTGACGTTATGATTAATCGCAGCGATGTATCTTTCGTAATATATGCCCACGCCCAGTTGATGAATATTATCAGTTTGTTACGCACACTTAATATCAGCATCAGATGCAGAAACATCCATACCAGCCATGCCATGGTACCCTGAAATTTCATGTGTTTCAAATCGACTACCGCTTTGTTTTTTCCGATGGTAGCCATCATTCCCAAATCCTTATATTCGTATTCATTTAAAGACCTTTCTTTCAGAGAATTTAGAAAATTTTTACCTAAATTCAGCGCTTGGTTGATAGCCACGTTAGCCACTTGTGGATGTCCTTTCGGATATTTCGGAGTTTCCATATACGCCACATCTCCGAGCGCATACACGTTTTCGGCACCTTGAACTTTATTATACCGATCAACGATGTACCTATTTCTGACAATATTTTCGTCAGGGGTAACTCCATGAATTATATTTCCGGATACTCCGGCAGACCAAATTAGATCCTTGCAGGGAATAACATCGCCGTTACTTAATACGGCTTTATTGCCATCATAGGATTTCAAAAAAACATTGGTTTTTACTCGTACCCCCAGCTCTTCCAAGTATTTTTGCGAAACGCGTTTTGAAGTATCGCTCATATTTGCCAGCGTGTGGGAGCTACCTTCGAGCAATATAATATCCAAACCCGAAAAATCGACTTTGGGATAGTCTTTGGTAAGAACGTCGTTTTTCAATTCGGCAAACGCACCCGAAAGCTCAACACCCGTTGCTCCGGCACCCACGATGAGAATATTCATTAATTTTTCCTTTTCTTCCGTCGTTGCGGTAGCATAGGCTTCAAAATCCAACAGTACCCTGTTTCGTATTTTAATGGCTTCCGACATCTCTTTCATCGGCAAAGCAAATTTTCTCAAATCTTCGTTTCCAAAAAAATTGCTGGTACAACCCGTTGCGATAACCAAATGATCATACCTTACGATACCATTATCGGTTACAACTTGTTTTTGCACGGTATCGACACGCTCGACAGTGGATAATCGGAAATCAAAATTTGTATATCCGTGAAACGCTTTCCGAAAGGGGAAAGAGATGCTTGCCGGTTCGATTCGCGCACTAGCCACCTGATACAGTAGTGGCTGGAAAGAGTGGAAATTTTGCTTGTCAAGCAATGTTACCCGAACCGGTTTGTTTTTCAGTGCTTTTACAAGTTTCATCCCCGCAAATCCACCCCCAATAATGACAATTCTATCGTTTGGTTTTATTTTCATGTGTTTATTTTTTATTTTTTCATTAAGGACACATGAGACACGCCATTAATCGTCCCCTTGTGTGTCAAAGTTATTTTTACATGGCTGCTTCATAATAATAATTAGTGATTTTTTTCTTTAATAACATTTATTCGTTGTTGTTAGTTCACTAAAACGAAGAAACCACCTACGAATATTTTCGTAGGTGGTTTCTTCGTCGGGGTAGCGGGATTCGAACCCACGACCCCCTGCTCCCAAAGCAGGTGCGCTAACCGGACTGCGCTACACCCCGTTGCTCTATTTTTCAAAAGCGAGTGCAAAGATACATCATTTTTTCGCAATATAAAAATATTCCAAAATCTTTTCTCATGAAAAAAACAATTGGTACATTTACAACATTATTGCATTTGAATATCTATTTCAAAGAAATAGTATAACATCAATTTTCAGCCATGAAGAAAAACGCAGAAAGTATCCTAAATGAGAATGGTTTAAAAAATACGGGGTGTCGGAAATTCATATTGAGCGAATTAATCAAAAGTGAGAACGCCTTATCGGAAAACGAAATCAAAACCGCTTTTCCCGACCTGTTCGATCGAGTTACATTTTATCGGACATTGAAAACGCTGGAATCTTCAGGTGTAATTCACAAAATCGTATTAAGCGATAATACCGTCAAATACGCGATTTCGCACAATGAAGAAAGAGAAGACAGTATTCACACCCATTTTCATTGTACAAAATGTGGCGAAGTAAGTTGCTTACACGACTCGGTGAAAGTCAGTGTGAAACTTCCTGAAGGTTTTAGCAGTAGTGAAATTGACGTAATGATTAACGGACTTTGTGCAAAGTGCTTCAATTGATGTTCTAGAAAATTATCGACATTCAGTGCCAATATACAAAGTTCTCGTAGCGAAACCGGCAAGCATCGATCATCACAATAGTGAACGCGGATGATGTGTCTTTTTCACAAAATCAGCACGCGAATATACCTTACAGCATCCCTTTGGTACTGGGTAATTGATAGTTATAAACATCCCTATTCTTAGCCATCTTAATGGATTTCGCAAACGCTTTGAAGATTCCTTCCATTTTGTGGTGTTCATTATCTCCTTCGGCTTTGATATTCAAATTCATTCGAGCAGCATCACTGAGAGACTTGAAAAAATGCAACAGCATCTCCGTAGGAAAATTACCTACGTATTCCCGCTTGAACGTGGCATCAAAAACCAACCACGCGCGCCCGCCAAAATCCAGTGCAACCGAACACAGACTGTCGTCCATCGGAAGTGTAAACCCATAGCGTTCAATGCCCCTTTTGTCGCCTAAAGATTTTAACAATGCTTCTCCCAGAGCTATCGCCGTATCTTCTATGGTGTGATGTTCGTCCACTTCCAAATCCCCTTCTACAATGATTCTCAAGTCGCTACCGGAGTGTCGCCCAATCTGATCCAGCATGTGGTCAAAAAATTTCAACCCGGTGTTTATCTCCGTCTTTCCGCTTCCGTCCAAATTCAATTCCACCAAAACGTCTGTTTCGTTGGTTTTTCTCATCACTTGAGCCGTTCTCTCTCCGGCAAATAGGAACTCCGAGATTTCGTTCCAGTCGGTTGTTTGTAACGTGCAGTATTCACTCAATCCGGCATTGTCGAGTAACGCTTCATCATTAGAAAGTAGTATTGCTTTGCAACCTAAATTCTTCGCTAACTCCACGTCCGTAGTCCTATCACCAATTACGAACGAATTTTTCAAATCGTATTCTTCCGAAAAATAGCTTTTCAACATACCGATTTTAGGTTTTCGCGTCGGCAATTTTTCTTCGGGGAACGATTTATCGATGTGTATTTTATCAAAATAAATACCTTCGTTGGTCAGTGTTTGTATAAATTTGCGTTGAACGGTATCAAAATTCTGTTGCGGATAAGAATCCGTTCCCAGTCCATCCTGATTCGTAACCAATGCCCACTCAAAATCCAATTTGTGACGAATGAAATAGAGATTGCGCAACACATGAGGCAAAAATTCCAATTGTTCGAGCCCGTCAACTTGATAAGTTACCGGCGGTTCGACGATAATGGTGCCATCACGGTCAATAAATAGAACTTTTTTGGGCTTTGAAGACATGATTAACTTTATAGATTATGCTTTTGCAAAGATACGGACTTTTGTCAGAATAACATGTATAGACGATACAATCGAATACAAATTGACAGCAAAATCTGATAAATGCGACCCTTTATTTTTCAAATTTATAAGATTAATCATCTTTCATGTATAGAAATCGATATTTTTGTATCCTACTACTAAACGCGCACAAGTAATCGAACGGAATTATTTTAGTACGAAAGATGTGTGCCGAATGACGAATTGTAAATGCCTGAAAATCGTTGACCGTTTTTTAGTTGTTTAGCCTGCTATATGTCATCAAAAAAAAACAAATCCATCTTGGAACAAGTCATTAATGCTTCCTGAATTTGTCTTCCTTTGAAAAACACACAATCAAGCGACTATTTTTCTCCATTAAAATTACAATTAGCGTAATTGTTCTTCATTTCTATTACAATTCAGCAGATTATACTATTTTTGCATCCTGATGGAAGAAATAAACAAAACGATAATTCAATCCGTTACTGATGTTAAGAATGTAATTCGAATAAACCATATCAACCCATGCAACTTAATTTTAAACGACTTTTTTTGTTCTCTTTTTTGACTTTTCAATTGGTTTCCGCACAGAACACACCGGATTCGACTCGGGTTTTGAATAGCGATCTGAAGCCCGCAAAAGTGAAAACCGGCTACAATTTTGGTGCCTTGCCTGCCATTGGATACAACTCGGACATTGGTTTTCGATACGGGATATTGGGGACAATCTACGATTACGGCGACGGGAGCAACTATCCGAACTACGAGCAGTCGCTATTTCTCGAATGGTCGCGTACCACGAAGGGAAACGGCATCAACCGTGCTACTTTCGATACCCGTACGCTGATACCTGATACCCGCATGATTGCCGACCTGAACTATACAACAGAGCGGGCGTTGGATTTTTTTGGTTTCAACGGATACCAAGCGTATTACAACCCAAATTTTACGGCTGATGGTCAGGATGATTACGTCTCGCGGATGTATTACGCGCATGCACGCAAAGTGCTTCGTGTAACGGTTGATTTACACGGCATTTCAGAGCAACGTAAATTGAATTGGCTGGGTGGAGTCGGTTTTTTCAACACGAGAATAGCTACGGTTGATGTTGCCGGACTGAACAAAGGAAAAATAGAGAATCTACTTCCTACGGACGCTAAACTGCTGTATGACAACTACGTTGACTGGAAGGTAATACCCCAAAGTGAAGCCGGTGGCGGCAACATCCTATACCTGAAAGCCGGTGGTGTTTACGATACGCGTGATAAAGAAACCAATCCGAATCGCGGATTATGGACAGAAGCAGCTTTGCTTGGCGCCACAGGTATTGGAAATACGAAAACGAGCTACTTGCGTGCGCTCATATCTCACCGTCAGTATATTCCGTTGTATCGAAATCGGTTAACGTTGGCATACCGTCTGAGCTACCAGACAACGCTTGCCGGTAAAATGCCTTTTTATATGCTGCCTTACGCGATGGACAGCTATTCGATTGTAGATGGTATCGGGAGCAACAAAACCGTTCGCGGTGTGTTGCGAAACAGGATAGCAGGCGAAGGTATGGCATTCGCCAATATCGAATTACGGTCGAGACTTGTTGATTTTAGACTGATAAATCAGAATTTCTACATCGGACTTATCGGCTTCATGGATGGCGGAATGGTTACAAAAAAATACAGCTTCGATGAAACGCAAATTCCTGCGAATGAGTTTTATGCTTTTAATTACAACCGTGAAAAGCCCCACCTATCTGCCGGACTCGGACTGCGAATCGCCATGAATGAAAACTTCGTAGTGGCTGTGGATTATGGAAAAGCACTCAACAAACAAGATGGTACGTCCGGACTGTATATCGGATTGGGATATTTGTTTTAAAAAACAGAAACACGATTTTTATTGGATATAGGTATTTCTACCCCAATGCCACATCAAGAAACATCATTGTAGCAAATCCCAGCATGGCACCAACAGTCGAATAGTCGGTATCTGTTCCTGTTTGAGATTCGGGAATTAACTCTTCAACGACAACAAAAATCATGGCTCCGGCTGCGAACGACAAGGCATATGGAAGCAAAGGGGTAATTGAAAGTACGAGATAGGAGCCAATTACGCCGGCTACCGGTTCTACAATCCCGGACATTTGTCCGTAATGAAATGCTTTTAATCTTGAAAAACCTTCACGTCTTAGCGGTATGGATACGGCTGCGCCTTCCGGAAAATTTTGCAAACCAATACCGATAGCCAAAACGACAGCACCAGCTAACACGCCTACATCGGGATTATGAGCTAGCGCGCCAAAAGCAACACCTACTGCAAGCCCTTCGGGAATATTGTGAAGTGTAATTGCCAGTACGAGTAAAACGCTTCGTTGCCAAGAAGTTTTGACTCCTTCTGCTTTGTCCACCGATAAGCCCAGATGTAAATGCGGTAAAATTTTATCGATAAGTAACAAAAATGCTCCACCACTCAAAAATCCAATCAAAGCGGGCATCCAAGCAGGTTTTCCGCTTTCTTCCGCCATTTCGATTGCCGGACTGAGAAGCGACCAAAAACTGGCGGCTATCATTACGCCCGCGGCAAAACCCAGCATAGCGTTTAGCACCTTTTGGTTAATGCTTTTGAAGAAAAAAACCGTAGAAGCTCCCAAAGCAGTTACCCCCCATGTAAATAGTGTCGCGAATAAAGCAAGTAGTATCGGATTGTACTCAAGCAAGGACTCTAATCTCATCGTTAGCAGGTTTCAAATTGTAATCGGTAAAAGTTAATAAATTTACGGGGTAAAGTTAGTTTTTATTTTTAGATTTGTTTCGTTGTGAATTAAAAAATTTGATTCCTTAATTTATTTTTGATAAGGAGAGAAAAAAAATCAAATATATGTGTTATCAGCTTAATAAATAAAATTGATTGCAAAATTAGAATCAAGTCAAGCCAAGCCAAGAACAATCCTCAAAAATGATGAAAAATCTGTTGTTTCATAATTATTATTAGGGATACGGTCGTTATTTGAACGGGGATTACGACTACAGGATAACGAGTGAAAATAGAATGAACGATATATAAAAACCGACCAAAATCACCTAATGTCATTTTGACACAGCTATTTTTTTGGAATAGATTTTGTTGTTTCTTTCGTGTTTTTTTACGAACAATATCCAAGGGGCTGTTTGGTTTTGACAGCGAGTAGAAAAGGTAAGTAAGCATGTCGAGCATTGGAATTTCGGCTCGTAAATCTTGGGTTCCAAAAACAATAACTGGCGAAAACAATTACGCTCTTGCTGCTTAATCGAATCATAGTAGATCAAGCTTAATCCGGATACAAGGTGTCCGGACGAGACATCTCTCCCGAGCCGTGGCTTCGAGGCAAAGGACAAAGAGGTGCAGCTAAATCGAAGATAGTTCTTGCCGGCTTCGCGACTTGAATGAAAATTTAGAAGATAAGGGAACGGTTGGTGGCTTCGGTCTTGCTTTTCCCCGACAAATTAAGCGAAGATAAACATGTAGAAAGCTTATGGTTTCCTTGTTTGGACGAGGGTTCGACTCCCTCCAGCTCCACAACCGCAAACTAAACACTTATAAGTCAGGAGCTTACAAGTATTTAGTCGTTTAAATTAGGTTAACCGAAAAAGTCTGAAAATTTCAAACTGTTGATTATCAATCTACTACAAATAAAAATAGACCATAATGGGACGAAAACAGACGATTATTATCTACCCGTATCTGAATGATGTCGGAGGAGATATAAGCGTGATATGTGAAGTGGAGTGGAGTGGAGTTACCGGAAACGCGGTAATCCGAAACCTGTGAATTTCAACGCCTAAAATTAACGTTTCCCTTGGGGGGGGGGGAAATTTGTATTCTATTGAAAATAAGCAAAAAATTAGACGCGACTACAAAGTCGTAGCGTTGAAGGTATCACCCTGATTGACATCGCCGGTTCGATACCCTTTCATAAACCAGCGCATTCGCTGTTCGGCAGTACCGTGTGTGAAAGTATCTTCCACCACGTACCCCTGCGCTTTTTTCTGGATGGTGTCATCTCCCACGGCATTGGCAGCACCGAGTGCCGACTCAATATCGCCTTCTTCGAGTTGAATCATCCCCATTTGCACGGCATGGTGTACCCAAAGTCCGGCGTAAAAATCGGCCTGAAGCTCCAAGCGTACTGACAATTCGTTGTATTGAGCTTGCGAAACTCTCCGGCGGTATTGCTCCATTTGGTCTGTAAGTCCAAGTAATTTTTGGATATGATGTCCTACCTCGTGCGCCGTTACATAAGCAATGGCTAATTCGCCGGGTGCTTGATATTGAGAAGCCAACTGGTTAAAAAAGTCCAAATCCATATATACTTTCTCATCTGCCGGACAATAAAACGGTCCGACTTGCTCGGAAGCACCTCCACATTCAGATGTCGTATAATCGGTATAAGTAACGAAAGTAGGTTTTCGGTATTGTTTACCACTTTGATGGAAAATTTCTTCCCAAACATCATTGGAGCTATTGAAAACGCCAAGTGAGAATATTTTCAATTCTTCGTTTTCTTTCGCGCGAGAGGGGTCAACTTGAGCACTTTGTTGCACACCGCCTGCACCGCTAAACATATCTACTACGGGCGAAAAATCCTGACCGGTAAACAGGTAAAGCGCGAGGACGATAACAGCTCCCAATCCGCCACCCGTTGCTACGCGTCGTCCTGTTGACATGCCTCTACGATCTTCATAATTTGAAGTATCGTCATTTCGTCTTACCCATTTCATATTCGTTTTTTTTTTGATTTTAAGATGTTATAAACTACCAATCGATTTCTTTTTTTCCGAATGATTTCAGATACGCGTTTGCGTCAGTAAAATGATTATTGCCAATAAAACCTGCGTGAGCAGACAAAGGCGATGGATGTACCGATTTCAACACCAAATGCTTGGCGGAATTTATAAACGCGCCTTTTTTCTGCGCGTAGTTCCCCCACAAAATAAATACCAAATTTTCTTTTTCCTCAGCCAGTGTGTGAATAACGGCATCGGTAAACGTCTCCCATCCTTTTCCTTGATGTGAACCGGCCTGATGGGCTCGAACTGTAAGCGTAGCATTCAGCAGAAGCACGCCTTGACTTGCCCAGCGGGTAAGGTTTCCACTCGTCGGTATCGGTTTACCGAAACTTCGCCGGATTTCTTTAAAAATATTAACCAACGATGGAGGAATCTGTACGCCGTCATTAACCGAGAAACACAATCCATGTGCTTGTCCGACACCATGATACGGATCTTGTCCGATAATTACCACTTTCACATCGTCAAAAGGACAAGCGTCAAACGCGTTGAAAATTAGTTTCGCCGGAGGAAATATCGGTTTAGTACGGTATTCATTTCGTATGAAATCAGTCAGTTCTTTGAAATAAAGCTTTTCAAATTCCGGTTGCAGTCGCTTCTTCCAACTTTTCTCGATTTTAACTTTCATAACCTTTTGTCTTGATAATTAATGAGTTGAATGGATGATTGCAACGAACAACTTTAACGAATCAATTCTTTATCAACGGCCTTCTTCAATTTTCCCATAGCTTCGACCAAAACGCTTCTCGGGCATCCGATATTCAAACGCAAATGATTTTCTCCGCCGGGTCCAAATGTAGTCCCTTTATTCAGACCTAATCCGGCTTTTTTCACCATAAAGTCCTGTAATTGATTGGTAGTCATATCCATTCCCGAACAATCAAGCCACACTAAAAACGAAGCCTGAGGAATCATCGGGACTATCTGCGGAACATTATTTCTCAAGAAATCCACGACATAATCCAGGTTGCCTTGCACGTACTCCAACATCTGTTTACGCCATTCGGAACCATTCTCATAAGCAGCCTTGCAAGCAATATAAGCAAAGATATTACCATTGGCGAGCTCGGAATTTTCAAGAAATTCTTTGAATTTATTCCGAATCTCGGGATTGGGAATTATGTAACTAGAACTAATCAACCCTGCCATATTAAAGGTTTTGCTTGGTGCCATGTAGGTGATGCTGTTTTGTTGTGCTTGCTCCGAGACTGTGGCGAATGGAACATGTTTGTATCCTTTGAGCGCCATATCGGAATGAATTTCGTCCGATACTACTAAAATCCCGTGCTTGTAGCAGATTGAAGCTATTTTTCTTAATGTCTCGGCATCCCAAATACGCCCACCGGGATTTTGGGGATTACAAAGCAAAAAAAGGCGTGTCCTTCCGGTTATTTTTCGTTCAAAATCATCGAAATCCATCTCAAACCGTCCGTTGACTTCTTTCAACGGGTTGAAAACAACTTTGCGGTTATTCTTTGCCGGGACATTGATGAACGGCGGATATACGGGTGGTTGCACAATAACTTCGTCATTCGGTTGCGAAAAAGCATTTACGGCGAAAGCCAAGCCGGGTACGATACCGGGCAGAAATCCCAACCATTCGCGCTCGATATGACATTGATGCAAATCATTTATCCACTTCAGAACACTCAAATAATAGTCTTCGCAAGCTACGGAATAGCCTAAAATAGGATGTTCCAATCTTTTCCGCATCGAGTCGGTTATAAAATCCGGAGTTCGAAAATCCATGTCGGCGACCCAAAGCGGGATTACGTCATCGGTGCCGAATAAATCTTTGCACCTCTCAATTTTTACGGCACCGGTATTGTGCCTGTCAATTAATTCATCAAAATTGTATCTCATATCTTATTTTATTTTAGTAGATCTTAGAATCAAAATTATTGGACAACCATCCCCCCTACCGACAAATATCTTTTTGACAAGAAATGATAGCAAAACCACTCCTAATTACCGTACATAAACAGGAACCTGAATTTTCTTTCCTACGCAGGCATTTGGTCTTGATATCCCCAGCAAGTCGGTAATAGTGGGTGCAATATCAACGGTATTGTAGTTTCCGGATAGCTGTGTCGGATTCAATCCCTTTCTCATCAAATAAAAAGGGACGAAAACCTGCGGACTATTAGCATCTCCGACAATTCTTCCTTGGTTGTCCACTTCGAGCCAGCCGGGCATTAATACGATTGAAATATCTCCTGAAACTTTTTTGTGAAATGAATTTCGATATTTTGAACGTGAGTCGGTCGATTCTCCGAAAAAATTCAAAAGACTTTGTGACGAATAGGCTGCCTGAACACCTTCAAATTCGAGTAGAAATTCGATTATCCGATTTTGAAATTCGGTCAAATCCAACTTTTTATCTTCTATCTTCTTTTTATTAATATATATATTTTTGCCATAATAGCCGGAAATCCATTTTTCCTGCCCATAAACAGCCATCAAATACGTGTTCAGCAGTGCAAGTGCTCGATCGGCATTGAAGAGTCCGGCCGGAATTTGATTTTTGCCCAGCGTGATGGAAGAATGGTTGTCGCTACCACTTCCAACAAGAAAGAGAAGCAAATTATCCGCTCCAATTTTTGAAGTGATGATAGAAATCAACGTCTGAATATTCCTGTCTAATCGAATGTATAAGTCTTCCTGCTCGGCAAAAACGAGTGAAGTCCCAATCTGATTGGGCATCTTGACCGTAAATTGAAGCATCAGCGCGTCGGTATGATTATCCGTACCTAAACTTTCTTTTTCAAAAATCGATTTTGCCAATTCGGTTACAAGTGTATTGGCGGCAGGGGTGTTTTTTAGAATTGTTTTCGTGGTATTCCCTTCTTGTCTATCGGAAGGATTGTAACCGAATGCCACGCTCCGCGAACCATTTGCTGTTGGATGGATGTAGGTAGAAATCGAAGCGGATGGCATCCATCCATCCGTACTCAATTGCTTGAATTGACCGTTGATATTCATCTGATCCGCCCAGCGTGAGAGACCTTTGGAGTAGTATGCAGTCGTAGCCCATCGATTGGCACTATCGTCAATCCACGAAACGGATGTCGCGGTATGTCCCCCCATCATGATTGCATCTTCGGGATCAATTGCAACTACATGCACTTGAGAGAGTGGATTACTCAAGATGATCTCATCCGTTAGTGTAGTTGCCAATAGGTGGTGAGCTGAAAATTTATCCTGGGTGCCTATGCCGACCTGCTCCTTGTCTGTAAGGATTGAAACAGGTTGATTGTCTTGCCGATTGTAATAATAATCGCTACTAATTCCGTGATAATAAGGTAAGGCCCCGGTCATAAACGTCGCAACATCGGGAGCATTGCCGGCTGAAACGATGTTGTGAAGCATCTTTTCCACGACGACACTTTCGGACGCGATCTTCCGAAAACCGCCCGGCGTAAAGTACTTGGACATCCTTTGCAGGTGCTCTGCCTGTAAACCATCGATTTTAATCCCGACAACTAAGCGGGGAGGAACAGACAAATTATCCTGCGAGAAAACCGAGAATAAAGAAAAAGAAAAAAACAGGAGCAAAAAGTTACGCATCAATTTTAATTTACAATGTAAAGAAAATGTTTTAAAGAGAAATTGAGTAGTAAATAGTGTAATGGAATTATTTTAATAATTTTGAGATGGATTTTGTCTTTTTTCGATGACATTTAGCAGGCTAAACAACCGAAAGAAAAGACGATAGATGCTCGAGAGAATCTCACTCATGATTCATAATTCATCGCTCATATTTAACACTAAACTAGTTCCTTTTAGCTTACTAATGTTTGTCGATATTTTTTTATTTCAACAATGACTTTACTCCGATGCCGGACAGTTGGGTCGGGAGTACTTTCCCGTCTGTCAGTTTCGCTCCATCGAACGCGTCGTTTTGTATCAGCAAAGCACCATCCAAATCGACAAAATCCAATCCCGGAGCCAATTGAGCGGCGGCGGAAATAGCACAGGATGTTTCAGTCATACAGCCAATCATCACTTTCATGCCGAGCGATTGCGCTAAGTTGCGCATTTTCCATGCTTCACGCATTCCGGTACATTTCATCAACTTGATGTTGATGCCCGAGAATACGCCTTTCATGCGTTCAACATCCCACAAGCGTTGGATGGATTCGTCGGCAAAAATGGGCAATGGACTTCGCTCGGTTACCCAGGCGATTGAATCCAAGTCTCGCTTAGACATCGGCTGTTCTACCATGACAATGCCTTTTTCTGCCAACCAGTAAATCATATCAAGTGCTACATGTTTATCTTTCCAACCCTGATTCGCATCAACCGCCAACGGCAGGTTTGTCATGGAGCGGACATTTTCTATCATTCGCTTATCGTCTTTGCTTCCGAGTTTAACCTTCAGCATGTTAAATTGTCCTTCCACTTCTTTTACCTTCCCCCGCACAACTTCATCCGTATCAATCCCGATGGTAAAGGTTGTGTCCGGAATTTTGTCGATATTCAGCCCCCAAAGTTGATACCAGGGCTTACCAATCATTTTCCCGACCAAATCATGAAGAGCAATGTCAACCGAAGCTTTAGCTGCCGTATTGTTTTCGGCTACCCCATCGACATAATGAAGAATTTCTTCCATTTGCAAAGGATCTTTGAAAGCGGATAAATCGACCTTTTCGAGAAACGAAGCGACTGACGATTGGGATTCGCCCAAGTAAGGCGGAAGTGACGCTTCGCCATAGCCGATTAATCCGTCGTATTCCAAAGTTGTCAATACGACCGGGGTTGTTTTCCGTGAATAATTGGAGATGTTGAAAGCATGTTTCAACTGCAAATTGTACGGTTTCCAGCTAAGTTTCAACTTAGCCTTTTTAGGACTGTTCTTCATATCCCGCTGAACCAGTTTTTCGGCTAAAGCAGACATGTCCAACATGCTTAATCCGCCGATTCCGGCTAAGCTCTTAATGAAATGGCGACGATCCTGTGTCATATACCTTTTAATAACGAATTTAACGATACCAAGTATTTTCGGCTAATTTATAATTTTCATCAAGCACGACTCCTATTACACGTCTCGCCCCTATAAACCGATTAAAATTATATTGGTCGAAGTTCGCGTCCGCAGAGTTAAAACTGTTGATTCGAACTTGTCCGGATGAATGAATAAATTTTGAATCGCCCATGTAAATCGCGACATGAGACGCGTTGTATTTGTTCGGATTACTCTTGGATTTGGTACCAAAAAACAACAAATCTCCTTTCTGCAATCGACTTAACCCATCGGATATATCCACTTCATCTCCCATAAGATATTGCTGGGAAGCGTCACGGGGTAAAATTAATCCATGCATGAAATAGACAAACTTAGTCAAACCACTGCAATCCATTCCCCGAACGGAAGTTCCGCCCCAAAAATAAGGTAGTCCCAGAAACTTTTGAGCAGTATCAAGTACACTTTCTCCGGTTAATTGTATGTTTTCCGGTCGCTCTGCAAGCGGTTGGATCGATTTGGAAGAAATGAAGCCAATTTTTCCATCGGGGAAAGATACCTTGGTAAATTTTCCACGAATTTTTGCACTTTCGAGTGTTAAAATATTTCCCATCAATACTTCCATGACCAATGTGGACTTTTCGGTCGGATTTTTATAAATGAGTGCTTTTAAATCTGTTACGATTACTTTGTTTTTTCGGTTATAACGGTTTAGTTCTTCTACACTGAAATTTTGAATCGTAATATTGACCCATCCGATATAACCATCGGGGGTTTGAATCCGATTCCATCCACGTTTTTTATCCAAAAATCTTATGGGTGTACCCAGCAAGGCTTGCGTTACAATTTCGGAAGAAAATGTCGGTTCCCTGTAAACATAAACAGTCGATAAAGGTGCCACTCCCCAATACGCTTCGCTAAATACACTCTCCGGGAGTAATTGGATACTGTCTATGACTTCAATATTTTTATCGGAAATTGTCCGAATAATTTTTTCGTACACACGCTCGTCAGATATTTTTCCTTTCAAGACCACAGAGACAGAGCTATCGGCAACTTCTACTTCATATAAAATGACCCTTTTATCCGGAGCATACGCGTTTCCAATCTGTATGATGATTTCTTCAACGGTTGTTTTTTGTCCCCATAACATTGAAGAAAAAATCAAATAAACAGAGAGTATTACAAATCGATTCATCATACTTATTCAGTTAAAGATTTTGCAAATATAGACTTTTCTCTCCACATCTCATCATTTAACGTCCTGTTTTGTCATTCAATTTAACCGTTGTACTTTTGTACATAAATAAGAACCGGACGCGCGATGAACGAAAAGACAACGTACATTGCAATTCCGCGTTCAAGCTCACATTCATGGCAGGTATTTACATACATATCCCCTTTTGTAAAACCAGATGCACCTATTGCGATTTCTTTACAAAGACGAATTTTTCACTTCAGGAGAATTTGTTAAACGCGATGTGTCGGGAAATCGAACAGCGTAAAGATTATCTTCGGGAGCCTGTTGAAACCATTTATTTTGGGGGTGGAACTCCTTCTGTATTGCCGATTACCGACGTTAAAACTATCCTGAATACGTGTTTTTTTTCTTTCACAGTCAATCCCGATGCCGAAATAACACTCGAAGCCAATCCGGACGATTTATCACATGATTATTTGGAACAGCTGCGAGAAGCAGGCATTAACCGTTTAAGCATGGGCGTTCAAAGTTTTGACGATGAACAACTGAAAGCAGTCAAGCGCAGACATTCAGCCACTGAAGCCGTTCAATCCATCGAATGGGCGCACAAAGCCGGATTTGAGAACATCAGCATCGATTTGATTTTCGGACTTCCCGGGCAGTCGCTTCAGTCGTGGAAAGCGCAGGTGGACAAGGCTGTTTCGCTCGATGTACAACACCTATCTGCCTATGGTTTGACTTATGAAACAGGAACTCCACTTTGGTACCAAATGAAAGCCGGCACGATTGTCCCTACGGATGAAGAAACGATGATTGAAATGTATGAGTACTTGATAAAAACTTGTGAATCCAACCTTTTCGAACAATATGAAATTTCCAATTTTGCCCGAAACGGGTTGCACTCTCGGCACAACTCATCCTACTGGAAACAAATTCCATACGTAGGAATTGGTCCGGCGGCACATTCTTTTGATGGAGATTCCAGGCAATGGAATGTATCTTCGATTGAAAAATACATCCGACATTTCCATGACGGTACCCCTTGTTTTGAAAAAGAATTACTTACCGTCCAAGATAAATATAACGATTTCGTCATGGTATCTCTCAGAACGATGAAAGGTATTAATCTGCCGCTACTTGAAAATCTGTATGGAAAAGAATATCTGAACCATTTCGTTAAATCTTCCAAAAAATTCCTTGAAAATAATAAATTACGCATAAACGACGATTATTTACGTTTAACTCCTGACGGAGTGATGATTTCGGATAGCATAATCATGGAATTGTTTGTCTCCTAATTCAGATTTTCAACTGAATTGAACGAAACTGAAATTTTGAGACGCTTAATTCTACGATTAAACCTTAAAAACGTTTTCAAGTCAAATTATAGATTCTCTCAAACAAAAAATAGTTGTATTTTTGTAGATTGTAATATTCTTTTTCCTTCAAACACTACAATATGGCTTTATCAGTAGAAAAACGCAATACATTTTCTAAATATTTTTGGCGCATCTTTTCCATAGGCATCGGTTTTGTTGTCCTGTTATTTTTACTTATCAGCATAGGCTGGGTCGGTTACCTGCCGGATATCGTACAACTTCAAAACCCGATTGACAAATCGGCTACTGAGATATATTCTTCTGATATGCAGTTGGTCGGCCGATTTTACAAAGGACAAGGCAACCGTGTACCAATCAACTACAATGAAATCGATAAAGATGTAATTAACGCGCTTATAGCCACCGAAGATGTCCGTTTCTACAAGCACTCCGGAATTGACGCCAAAGGGTTGATGAGAGCAGTAGCCGGACAGCTCGTTGGGAGTAATGCCGGAGGTGCCAGTACCATCACGCAGCAACTTGCAAAACAGCTTTATTCCCCTACCGCTCGCAACCGTTTTCAACGACTTTTTCAGAAGCCTAATGAATGGGTTATTGCCGTAAAATTGGAGAAAATGTATTCGAAAGAAGAAATCATCGCGATGTACCTGAACCAGTTCGACTTTCTGTACAACGCCGTTGGGATTAAGTCGGCGGCACATGTTTACTTCAACACGACAGCCGATAAGCTCAACCCGGAACAAGCGGCGACGTTAGTGGGTATGTGTAAAAATCCTTCTTACTACAACCCCAGAAAATTCCCCGATCGTTCAATCGGCAGACGAAACGTGGTATTTGACCAGATGCGTAAGGCAGATTTTATTACGCGAGAGCAACAAGACTCATTGAAAGAAATTCCACTGAAAATAGATTACCAGCGCGTTGACCACAAAGAAGGATTAGCACCTTACTATCGAGAATATTTACGTAAAATTCTGACTGCCGGTAAACCGAGCAAAAGCAACTATGCCGACTGGCAAAAGCAAAATTACGAGGACGATAAGTGGGCATGGGAAAATGATCCGCTTTATGGTTTTTTTGAAAAAAACAAAAAATCGGACGGTTCGAAATATGATATTTATACAGATGGACTGAAAATATACACCACGCTGGATTCCCGGATGCAACGGTATGCGGAAGAAGCAGTAGAACAACATATGCAGTCGCTCCAAAAGCAATTTTTCCGCGAGAAAAAAGGACGAAGCTATGCTCCGTTCTCCCGTCATCTGACTTCCAAAGAAATTGAAAAAATAATGGATAACGGCGTGCGCCAGTCGGAACGTTACCGAAAATTGCGCAACGATGGAGCCGGCAAAGATGAAATAATGGAATCGTTCAATACAAAGACGGAGATGCGTGTTTTCTCGTACAACGGGTGGGTAGATACCGTGATGACTCCGATGGATTCGATTCGCTACCACAAATATTTTCTTCGCTGCGGTTTCATGTCGATGGATCCTTCCAACGGTCATGTAAAAGCCTATGTGGGCGGTCCGGATTATTCCGCGTTTCAATACGATATGGTTACGCTCGGTCGCCGTCAGGTAGGTTCTGTTGTCAAGCCCTATCTCTATACGCTGGCAATGGAAGAGGGCATGTCTCCCTGTGACCAGATGCTTTGCGCTCCCATCACGCTACAAACATCTTCCGGTCCTTACACACCGCGAAATGCCTCCAGTGCCCGTATGGGCGAGATGGTCTCGCTCCGATGGGCTTTAGCCAACTCCAACAACTGGATTTCGGTTCGCCTGTTGAGCCAATACACGCCGGAAGCCATGGCAAATTTAATGCGCTCATTTGGCATTCGAGGAAGAATCGATCCGGTAGTATCGCTCGCATTGGGACCGGTGGACATCTCCGTCAGCGAAATGGTAGATGCTTACACCGCTTTTCCTTCCAAAGGAATCCGTGTAGAACCTCTTTACGTAACGCGCATAGAAGATGCCAACGGAAATATTCTTGGAACTTTCTCGCCTAAAATGCACGAAATTTTCAGCGAAAAAACAGCGGCTAAAATGATTTACATGCTTCGAGGTGTGATAGACGATGGTACGGGAGGACGTGTGAGGCGCGTTTATGGACTCAATATGCCGATAGGCGGAAAAACCGGTACTACGGATAACAACTCGGACGGATGGTTCATGGGCTTTACACCTAAATTGGTTTCCGGAGCTTGGGTCGGAGGCGAGGAACGTTCCATTCATTTCGACAATATGGCACAAGGACAGGGAGCCGCAATGGCACTACCAATCTGGGGGCTATACATGAAAAAGGTAATGGCTGACAAGGAATTGGGCTACAAAACGACCGACCAATTTAACATCCCAACGGAATTCAATTCAGAAATCGGATGTGATTGATAAAGAAGCTAACGGTCGCCCCATACAATCACACCAAACAACTTGTAAGTTGCTTCTGATTTTTGGTTTTATATGAAAATGAAAAAAATTATCCGGATACTATGCTTTGTTTTATTCGGTAGTACTACGGCTTTTGCCCAATGGAATACCGACCGAATTACACTAATAGGTAGAAACGCGCTTGCCAACGAAGACTATGTATTGGCTATTCAATATTTTAATCAGGTCATAAAAGTAAAGCCCTATCTGGTAGAGCCATACATGTATCGCGCCATGGCAAAAATAAGCTTAGATGATTTTGTTGGTGCCGAACAAGATTGCAATATCGCCATAGAACGCAGCCCTTTCATTCCACAGGCATTTTATACCCGTGGTTATGCTCGCAAACGACTCGGGAAAAACCAAGAAGCCATTGAAGACTTCGACAAAGCACTGGAATTCAGTCCCGAAAACTCCATCATAATCATCAACCGAGCCGATGCCAAAGACCGAAACAAAGATTACGATGGTGCTATTTCAGACTTAAACTATTATCAAAAACTGAATCCAAAAGAAAAATCCATCGATTACGAAATCGGTCGAATTCTACTGTCCCAAAATGATACAACCGGAGCCATTGTGGCGTTTGACCGATTCATTGAAAATGACACGCTCAGCCCGCTCGGTTACAGTGTGCGAGCCGTACTGAAAATGCAAATGAACGATGAGGATGGCGCATTTGCCGACTACAACGAAGCTGTTGCCCGAAAATCGGAGTACGTGGGCGATTTCATCAATCGGGGCATATTAAATGTAAAACGAAACCGGTTTAACCAGGCTTTGAGCGACTACAACGAAGCCATACGTCTTGACCCCAAAAATACGTTGGCGTATTACAACCGTGGCTTGCTACGTGCAAACCTTGGCGACAACAACAATGCCATCGGCGATTTGGACAAAGTCGTTCAAGCTGATACTTCCAACTACGAAGCACGGCTTCAAAAAGCATATTTGGAATTGACTGTGGGCGACTTAAGAGCCGCCGAAAAAGACTTTCAGACAATATTGGACAAATATCCGTTCTTCGTTCCGGCGTACCACGGTTTAGCCGAAGCCATCGAAAAATCCGGAAAACGTAGTCAAGCAAGAAATATACGATCATTGGCATACGAGATAGAGAACAACAAAGATTTCTACCGGAAAAAACAGACACTGGTTGCTAAAAATCAAATGGCTAAAGAAATTCAGCAGAATAAGACAGCCGAAGAATCTACGCTGACGGAACGATTTACAGCTCGATTGGATGAACCCGTGAAAGAAAACCGCTACGGCGAAGGAATACGGGGGAATATTCAAAATAATACAACAAGTTTAGATATCGAAAAGGATTTTGTATTGACTTATTACCGGAAAACCGATGAATTGCGCCAAACAAACACCTATCATCCGCTCATATCCATGTACAACAGCAACAAAACGCTTGCCGCGACAATGAAAGTAACAAATTCGGAAGTTGAGTTGGTACCGGATGTACTCAATTCTCATTTTGAATCGATTAACACCCTTTCGATCGAAATTGCCCAAAAACCAAATGACGCGGATCTTTATTTTGCCCGAGCAATGGATTATGCTTTGGTCCAAGATTTCTCTACAGCCATTGACGATCTAACCAAAGCCATTTCGATCCGATCGGATTTTACACTCGCTTATTTTTCTCGCGCAAACTTGAGAAACAAACTTATTCAATTCAGACAGTCTTCGTTAACCAATAATTTAACAACCCAAAAACCGGATGCTAAGTCGAAACTGCCAACGGAGATAGCTGAGAATTATACGATCGATTACGAAATGATTCTGGCAGACTTGAATCGTACCATTGAATTGGCTCCTGATTTTTCATTTGCCTATTTTAACAAGGGGAATATTCTTTTCGGTCTCAAAAACTACAAAGAAAGTCTTTCCGCCTACAACAAAGCGATTGCTATTGACCCGGACTTCGCGGAAGCCTACTTCAACCGAGGTATAACCTACATCAGGATGAATGATGCCGCTAACGCCAATCTGAATATCAGTAAAGCCGGCGAATTGGGTATTTATCAGGCATACAGCATTTTGAAAAGATTACAGAAGTAGAGTATCACGCCCCAAGCCCAATCGTTAACGCTATCCGCGCGCAGGCTTCGGCATCTGCCAACGCGTGATGATGTCGGGTTAAATCAAACCCGCAATGGCGCGAAACCGTATCGAGTTTGAAGTTGGGCAATATTCCTTTGAAAGCACTACGAGCCATCTGCAACGTACAAAAAAAATCGTAGTCGGGATAATCCATCCGGTACATTCTAAAAACCGCTTTCAGACAGTTTTCATCAAATCGTTTGTTGTGCGCCACGAAAGGCAGATCGGTTATCAATGGTTCAATCTGTTCCCATACTCGCGGAAAAACGGATTGATGCATTGTATCTTCTTGGCGGATCCCATGTACCTGTGTATTCCAATAGTTGTAAAAATCAGGTTCCGGTTTTATCAAACTGTAAAATTTTTCAGTAACTTTTCCTTCACGAACAATGACCACCCCCACGCTACATATACTTGTAGGATGTCCGTTAGCCGTTTCAAAATCAATAGCTGCGAAGTTTTTCATACGTGCAAAGATAAGTATTCCTTACTAAGATTATTTTATTTATCTAAATTAAGTACAAATTTTGAAACTATCTCTTGTGCTATTTCAAACGTTTGCAATACGTAATAAGACTGTAAGTTAGTCTTCAACTGAATAACGAAAGAAATAGCACTATTTTTGTAAAACACTTTGGTTAGTAGCCTAAAAAGAGTTATTTTGTGATTTTAAGCAAAAAGAGTATTCAAATTAATTTAAATGATTATCATGAAGTTTCCTTTCAACGTATTCTTATTCTTATTTCTTTTCGTATATATTACATCCTGCAAAGAATCGCCTGTCGAACCTATCCCAATCGTCATTCCCGAAGGCATAAGTCACACACCGGATACTCCTGACGCCGATGAAGCATTCACTCTGACATTTAAAGCTTCGATATCTTCGGCACTCTATGGTTATACCGGCGATGTATATGTCCACATTGGCGTTGTAACGGAAGGTGTTTGGCAGTTTGTACCGGCTGATTGGAACCAAAATATAGCCAAATGTAAAATGACGTTCGTCGAAGATAACGTGTGGAAAATCGCACTATCGCCCACCATTCGACAATGGTTCGATTCGGGAGAAACACCCGTCAATACGATTGGAATTGTCATCCGTAGCGCCGACGGAACTAAAAAAGGGATTCAGGAAGATAGTTTCATAACCGTTTCGGATTCAAAATTCCAAGGATTCCAACCGGCGACAATAATCAACAAGACGCTTCCATCAAATGTAAAAGAAGGCATTACAATCATCGACAATACTACGGTTACACTTGCATTCTACGACAAAGACAAGAACGGAAACCACAAAGACTTTGCATACGTAATCGGCGATTTCAACAATTGGACATTAAGCAACGACGATAAATCACAGATGTTTCGGGATGAAAATGCCGGGTGTTGGTGGATTACGCTTAGTGGACTGGATGCCACGAAAGAATACGCCTTCCAGTACTACACAGGGACGAAGGCAGGTGAAATCATTCGTTTGGCAGACGCATACGCTGAAAAGATTCTTGACCCACAAAATGATGGATACATCACATCTACAACCTATCCTGAGAATAAAACATCTCCGACTAAAGCGATTGGAATCTCGTCTGTTTTCAAAATTCAGCAAGACAATTACGTTTGGAAAGTTCCCAATTTTGACGCGCCCGATGCCGACAAGTTGGTAATTTACGAAATGTTGCTTCGCGATTTTACGACAACCGGAGACATTAACGGCGCAATGACAAAGTTAGACTATCTGCAACAAGCAGGCGTAAACGCGATTGAGCTGATGCCTGTGCAGGAATTTGACGGGAATGACAGCTGGGGATACAACCCGGCATTCTTTTTCGCCTTGGACAAAGCCTACGGCACCCGCACCATGTACAAACAATTCATAGATGCATGCCACGAACGCGAAATAGCCGTAATCATAGACGTGGTTTACAATCACGCGACCGGAGCGCACCCGTTCGCAAAGCTATACTGGGATTCTTCAACAAACAAGACAACATCCAACAATCCTTGGTTTAATGTAAATGCTCCGCATCCGTACAGTGTTTTCCATGATTTAAACCACGAGTCTCCATTGGTACGGAATTATGTGAAACGAAACATCAATTTTCTGTTGAATGAATACAACGTCGATGGTTTCCGCTTTGATCTGACCAAAGGGTTTACGCAAAAGTCCTCCACCGAAGCTACTGCTTCCACTTACGACGCATCCCGGATTGCTATTTTGAAAGATTATTACAGTCAGGTTAAAAGTTCTAATCCGAAGGCATTGATGATTTTGGAACACTTCTGCGATGATCGAGAAGAACAAGAGCTTACCAATGAAGGCATGTTTGTTTGGGGAAATAGAAATTACGCTTATTGTCAAGCCGCTATGGGCTATTCATCCGATTCCGGGTTTGACGGGATAAACGGATGGTCTCGTAATTGGACAAACAACCGGGTAGTAGGCTACATGGAAAGCCACGACGAGGAGCGGATGATGTACAAGGCTAAGACGTGGGGAATCGATGTGGTAAAGAATAATTTGGCAGTACAGATGAAACGCTCGGCACTTAACGCGGCATTTTTCCTCACAATTCCGGGACCAAAAATGATTTGGCAGTTTGGCGAATTGGGTTACGACATCTCAATCGATCAAAACGGACGCACCGGAAAAAAACCGATTCTGTGGAATTATTTTGATGTTACAGATCGAAAAGCACTATACACTACCTACTCAAAACTAAATGCTGTACGAGAAAATATAAGTTCCGAATTTTCGACAAAGTCGTATTGGTCAATGGCGGTTGGCTCCGGCGATTGGAACAACGGACGACGAATAACGCTTAATTCGCCAAACAAAAAAATGGTTGCTATCGGAAACTTTTTACCAAACGCCGAAATTTCCGTTAATGCCGAATTTCCGGAGTCCGGCGTTTGGAAAGACGAGATGGATGATGTTTCATTTCCTGTTTTGAACACGGATTCAACAATTCAGTTACTTCCAAACAGTTTTAGGGTTTTTACAAAGTTTTAAAAAAATTGCTTTTGTGTGTTGTGTGTAGCATAAATGAGTTAAATTCTTAATACACCGTAACAAGGAGAATATACCAAATCACATGAGAAGGTATTTGTCCGCATCTTCCCCTTAAAAATAACCATTATTTTATTTGAGTAAGATGAATACTTTTGTATTTGCTTTCGATTGCGTACATTTGTCTTGGTATTCGAATAATAAATCTTTCGCCCCCTTTCCCGATTAAAATGTATGACTGACAACAGCAAAGATACCCAAAAACAGACCAATTGGCGATTCTCTTTTTGGGTAGCCAAAAGATATCTCTTTTCCAAAAAATCACATAATGCCATCAACATCATTTCCGGAATTTCGGCTGCGGGAGTATGTATCGGTACCGCCACGCTGATTTGTGTTCTGTCTGTTTTCAACGGATTCGAGTCGCTGATTCAGAATATGTTTTCGGCGTTCGACCCCGACCTGAAGATTAGCCTTGTCGAAGGGAAAACTTTCGCATCAAATACTCCTGAATTTGAGCAGGTAAAAAAACTGGAATCCGTGGTCAGTTTTGCCGAAGTGGTAGAAGAAACAGCACTTTTGCGCTTCAACGACCGGCAAATGCCTGCCATCGTGTATGGCGTGAGTAACGGTTTCAGCCAAGTAACCCACATCGACAGCATCATGTATGACGGTTCGTTTCTGCTCAATGATGGTGCTTTCGACAGAGCCATTGTAGGTATCGGATTAGCCAATAAGCTCGGAATCAATGCCCACCTGATAGACCCGTTGGCAATATACGCCCCCAAGCGAACCGGAAAAATAAACTTAATTCGCCCTGAAACAAGTTTCAATCAGGCTTCGACGTTCATGTCAGGCGTTTTTGTCGTCAATCAGCCCGAATACGACGACCAGTACGCGATAATTCCAATACATTTAGCACGACAAATTTTTGAGTATGAAGACAATACCGTGTCCAATATTCAGTTAAATATTAAAGACGACACCAACGCGAAACGGACAAAATCAGACATCCGAAAAATTCTTGGGAAAGACTTTAAAGTGCAGGATAAATACGAACAACAGGAAGATTTTTTCAACATCACACGAATCGAAAAATGGATTACCTATCTGATTCTCTGTTTTATCTTGCTTATAGCCACATTCAACATTATCGGTTCACTTTCCATGCTGATACTGGAAAAAAAGGAAGACATTGGAATTTTACGCAGTCTCGGAGCCGAAGAAAAACTGATAAAAAAGATATTCCTGATGGAAGGTTGGATGATTTCGGCACTTGGGGCAGTCATAGGCTTAATCCTGAGTATAGCCATTGTATTGGTTCAACAACACTTCGGCATACTGAAACTCGGCGGAGAGAACTACGTCGTGGAAGCCTATCCGGTCGTATTATCCTTTACAGACATACTGATTTCATTCGTCAGTGTGCTGGCAATGGGATTTCTCGCGGCGATTTATCCCGTACGGTATATCTCATCTGCCGATAATAAGTATCAGAAAGGACAACCATAAATTTATTCATTTGATTCCAAAAAATTATCTGTAAGATGACATTCTATACCAATAAGAAGATACTCCATTTATCCACCGTAATTTTAACGGCAAGTTTCGTATTTTTCTTCAGTTGCAAGCCTTCTGAGCCACCACTTCCATACCAATACGAGTCCGAACCGGAATTTGCTTGGGGTTATGCCGAGTTTTACGGAGATTATTACAACCACGGCAGTTACAGGATTCCGAATAACGTCATCACGCTCAACCTGTTTACCGACAATTTTTTTGTGAGAAACGACTCGTTGTTGGGACTTGGGCAGTACCTTATCATTGAAGATGTTTTCATCATGCCCGGCGATACACTTCTGCCTGCGGGAACATATAATTTGGACGAAAACGGCGAACCTTTTACGTTTTTTGGCGGGAAAATTTTTGAAGACAACCGGCAGAAAATCCCGTCCGGAGCTTACATTTATTTCATCGAATCCGACCCGTCGGATTCAAAAACGGCATTGGTAACAGGTGGTTCAATGACAATCAGCATCGAAAACGATTCGATTTACAACATCGCATGCGACTTTACATTGGACGAGAAAACGGAACTGAAAGGAACCTTTCGAAATGTGCTTTACCATTTTGACCGAACAGCGGAAGCACCTGCCGGTATGCCCCGAAAGAAAATATTTCCGATGAAAAACGGGTATTAGTCCTGCTTAACACTTAATGTTCAAAGTACCAATCTAATTTTCACTTCCTTAAATCCGCCCCCCAGAGCAGTTTATTGCGAAGCGTACCAAAGAACGTATGCCCTTCCGGTTTAAGTACCTGAATCGTGTAGTCGGCTTTCCGCACACGGAGTTTTGTACTTTGTTCCAGCACCTTGGAGCGTCCGTCAATGGCGATAAGAAAACTGTTGCTACGGCTTGTTACCTGCAGTTCAATCGTCCGGCTGTCCGGTACGATGAGTGGGCGAACGGTCAAACTGTGTGAAGCCACCGGCGTAATGATAAAACTATTGGCATCCGGCACCACAATGGGACCGCCCACGCTCATGGAATAAGCAGTTGAACCCGTCGGCGTGGCTACGATTACGCCGTCCGCCTGATAGCTGTTGATTTGCTCGCCGTTGGCAAAGGCGTTGACAATAATCATCGAGTTCGTATCCTGCTTGGAAACCGCTACGTCGTTCAACGCGAAAGGAGAATCCAAACGCGTTCCGTCCAAGGTTTCCACTTTCAACAGACTGCGTTTCTCAACGGTATATTTCTCGGCATAAATTCCGTTCAATGAATCAATCAGTTCATCCTTAGCCACGTCTGCCAAGAAACCCAACCTGCCGGTATTTATTCCTAAAATAGGGATGTTTTTTCGTCCAACGCGCGCGGCGGTATTCAAGAAAGTGCCGTCTCCCCCAATGCTCAACGCCAAATCGGCTTGAAAATTATCATCCGGTATCTCTTCCACACGCTCAAAAGACTTGTCAAGATGCGTTTTGACGTATTGGATCAGGTATTCATCCAAGAGTACGGTTACGTTTTTTTCTTTGAAATAAACGATCAGTTGCCCGAGCAGAGTGACCATACCCGCCGTGTGAAGATTGCCGAAAACGGCGATTCGTAATGCTTTGCTTATATCCATGAAAAAGATTGATTATTGGAAGTATGAAATTCGAGTGCAAAAAACATATTTCTTAATAAGCTATTTATATTGATCTCTATTTTTAGTTTTTTATCCTGTTTAATTTAAAAGGTGCTTTCCCTAATTTTTGATAAACTTTAAATTTGAATTTTGTCCGGAGCGATTTATTTTTAGGTAATAGACACCCCGAGTCAAATTCGAGATATTAATCGCGACTGGAAATCCGGTATAAGTTGCCGACAATCTGCCGGATAAGAACTATCCAATGTAATTTCTTTTTCTAACGTTACAATAAGACCGGTATCCGAATTACTCGACTCTTTATATACCACTCTGTTCTGATTCGAGCTATCGTATATAAATTCTTTTTTCGTCATTGCTTTCCAGTCGCTGATGGTGTCATTCCAGCTATAATCAGTCTGCCTGATCAGTTGCCCGTTCTCATAGTCAAATTCCGTTTTATTCTTGTAGATCCACAGCTCTTGGCCCATTCGTATTTGCTCAATAATCTTCAGAAGTTCCTTACTTTGTTCATCGTAATAATACACAGCATGGTCGTTTACTAAGAAATCGCCATTTGTAAATACCGAATTTTCGATCCACTGTAGCAAGTCGTCATTCCGGTAAAAATAAGCGGACTTTATCGTCGGATACCATTGATTGTCAACGTAATTTTCGTGTCTCTTGCTGTTCAGTTTTTCACTATCATATTCATAAATTGCTCTGTCGTTGACGGTTAAACTTCCGCCAAATTGATACGAATTCACGGAAGACATGACTCTCCCATTTTCGTAGTGGTACTCAGTAAGACTTACCAACGAGTAAACCATCTGAGCGGTATTTTGTATGAGAAAAAACTTTTCGCGGATTAATTGCCCTTGTTGATTATAAACATACTCGTACTTGGTAGAATTGGATACGACAACACTATCCAATTTCAGAAGCTCTTCTTCCGGCGCGGCATAGCATCTTCCGGCTTGAATCGACAAAAAACCCATAAGTAAAATAAAAGGTGTAAGGGTTGTTTTCATACGTACTCTATTTTAAAAGGTTTCTGATTTTACCGAATCATTAAAAAATACGAAAAATGAGCATTTTATTCGTTTTTCTGTATTTTTGAGTTAATTTTGTATGCACGTTCTTTTCTTCTTACAAAGGAACAAAATACGGTCGAATTTTACAAGTTTTTTCGTTGAATATCGAATGACAAAATTAAGCGTAAATATAAACAAAATTGCCACACTACGCAATTCGCGCGGGGGTGAAATCCCCAATGTGGTGAAAGTGGCATTGGATTGCGAACGATTTGGCGCAGAAGGAATTACGGTACATCCCCGTCCGGATGAGCGCCATATCCGCTACGCGGATGTTCGGGAATTGAAGCCCGTTTTGACCACCGAGTTTAACATAGAAGGAAATCCTACTCCGGAATTTATCCGACTGGTGAAGGAAGTGAAACCGGCGCAGGTTACGCTCGTTCCGGATGCGCACGATGCCATCACATCCAACGCGGGCTGGGATACGAAGAAAAATTTGTCTTTTTTGCAAGAGGTGGTCAAAGACTTTCAACTTGACTGTATCCGCGTTTCTATCTTCGTAGATACTAACTTGACGAATGTCGAATATGCAAAAAAAACGGGAACTGACCGAATTGAACTTTATACGGAACCGTATGCCACCGATTTCCACAAAGATAATCTGAAGGCTGTTACACAATTTGCTGAAGCCGCGAAGTTGGCGCGTGAATTGGATCTTGGCGTCAATGCGGGGCACGACTTGAATTTGGACAATCTGGCTTATTTGAAAAAACAGATACCATGGTTGGCTGAAGTTTCCATCGGACACGCACTCATAGCGGATGCCCTATATCTCGGATTGGAAGAAACCATAAAAAGGTATAAAGAACAATTGATAGTTATCCGATAAATTTTTCGTAGCCTTATCTTTGTCTAAATTCGCGCATCAAACATCATACGTTTATAATCTCTGATTTCAAAATTTTAATTTAAAATATGAACCTACTCATCTTACTTCAACAAGTCGCGACACAGGTCGCCGGTCCGGAAGCCCAAGCCGTCCCCGAAAAAATGAATCTTTGGAAAATGACAACCTACGGCGGTCCCATTATAATTTTACTCGGTATCATGCTGGCAATCGCCGTGTATATCTTCATTGAACGATTAATCACTATCAATAAAGCATCACGCGAAGATAAATCTTTTATGAACCGAATAAAGGATTACATACACGAAGGAAAAATTGATTCTGCCCGCAAACTTTGTCGCGACACAGACTCTCCGGCATCTCGAATGGTTGAAAAAGGGATTACACGGCTTGGACGTCCGATGAACGATGTACTCATAGCCGTAGAAAATGTGGGCAATCTGGAAGTATCTAAACTCGAAAAAAGTTTGGTTATCTTAGCCACCATTTCCGGTGGCGCGCCCATGCTCGGTTTCTTGGGTACGGTAACGGGAATGGTACTCGTATTTTACAACATGACGCTAAATACTACCGGAGTAGTACAACTCATCGACCTTTCATCCGGTATGTATCAAGCCATGGTAACCACAGTTGGAGGATTGATAGTCGGCATTTTAGCCTATTTTGGCTATAACTATTTAATTTCCAGAATAGATTCTGTTGTGCGGAATTTGGAAGCCAAGACGCTTGAATTTATGGACTTGCTGAACGAACCGGTTAATTGATGATTTGTAAAGGAAGCTGATAGCTGTGCCTAAGTTGTTGTAAATATCATTACAAACACAAAGTTTCCCGGGATAAAATACCAACTACCGGTATATTTCCTTAACTTTACAGAATGGACAAATTGACCAAAGAGCAAAGAAAAAGAAATATGCAAGCCAATAAATCTTCCGGGACAAAACCCGAAATTTTGTTGGCTAAAACACTTTTTGCTCGTGGACATCGTTATCGAAAAAATGATAAAACCATTTACGGGAGACCTGACCTAACATTTAAAAGGATTAAACTTGCAGTTTTTGTCGACGGAGAATTTTGGCACGGAAAAGATTGGCACGAACGCAAAAAAGATCATAAAACAAATCAAGAATTTTGGAGCAAAAAAATTGAACGAAATATAGAACGAGACAAAGAAGTAAACGAAGAATTAGTAAGGCGGGGATGGACGATACTGCGATTTTGGAGTAAAGATATAGAAAAAAATTTACTGTCTTGCGTTGTGAAAATCGAAAATGAAATAACGGAACTGAAAATGAATTTTAACGAAAAAATATCGCTTGAAACATTTGGCGACAAGCAGTTTAAAATTAGACTGATAGAGCCTGAAAACAATAAGGAAGCCATATTAACTCACTATTTGCATAACAAGAAAAACGGAGTAGCAAAATTCTATAAAGATGAAGCCATTAATTTCACGAAAGAAGTCTTAGAATACAAATATCCCGAAGAAGAAATAACTGCGATGGTAGCTGAAGAAGCACTTCAATACGGTATTTTCAACACATTTCAAGTACCTTTTCTGCCGGCAGAAAATCATAGGTTTAATTTTATAGATATTTTTGCCGGTATCGGCGGATTTCGTTTGGCACTACAAAATTTAGGTGGGAAATGCGTTTTTACCAGTGAGTGGGACAAAGAAGCAAAACGAACCTACAAAGCGAACTTTGGCGAAACGCCATTTGGAGACATAACAAAAGAAACGACCAAATCATATATTCCCGACAATTTCGACATTTTATGTGCCGGTTTTCCCTGTCAGGCATTTTCTATCGCAGGGAAACGTGGCGGCTTTGAAGACACAAGAGGAACACTTTTTTTTGAAGTTGCAGAAATTATCAAGCGCAAACAACCTAAAGCATTTTTTTTAGAAAATGTGAAAGGGTTACGTAATCATAATGGCGGAAGAACATTAATCACAATTCTAAACGTATTAAGAAACGATTTAGGATATTTTGTCCCGGACCCCGAAATTGTAAATGCGAAAGATTTTGGTGTTCCACAAAACCGGGAAAGAATTTACATTGTTGGTTTTCATCCGAGTACAAAAATTACAAAATTCAATTATCCGAAGCCATTAGGCAAAAAAGTAAAATTTGCCGATGTAAAGGAGACGAAAGTTCCCGCAACCAAGTATTACCTTTCTACCCAATATCTACAAACACTTCATAATCATAAAGCACGACACGAAAGCAAGGGAAACGGCTTTGGTTTTGAAATAATCCCCGATGACGGTACAGCTAACGCAATTGTTGTTGGCGGAATGGGGCGTGAAAGAAACCTTGTTTACGACAACAGATTGAAAGATTTCACTCCGACAACACATATAAAAGGCGAAGTGAATCGAGACGGTATTCGTAAAATGACACCAAGAGAATGGGCTAGATTACAGGGATTTCCGGATAACTTTGTGATTCCTGTCGCGGATGCATCCGCTTACAAACAATTTGGAAACTCTGTTGCCGTTCCGGCAATTCAGGCAACAGCAAATGAAATATTGAAACTAATTCAGCCCGAGTTGTAATGATTACAGGAAACAAAGGAGAATGGAGCGAAATATATACATTGCTGAAAGTAATCGCAGATAAACAACTTTTTGCGGGCGACAACAATTTGAATAAAATCGAAAATCTGATTTTTCCGATTATCAAAGTCTTGCGTGATGAGTCTAACGGAACTTTTGAATTTAGCTATAATGATGATTTAGTCGTTATCAATAATAATAACAAAGAAAAGATCCGAATTTCGGTAAACGAATTTCAAAGACAAGCACTTTTTCTACTCACAAAACTGAGAGAAAAAACAAGTTCGACATTCTCAATTCCGGAAATAGAAAAATTTATCAATTCATTTAACAACCATTCGTTAAAAGCGAAGTCAACCATAAAAAGCGATATCAGAATCGTGATCCACGACCAACGAACAGGTACAAATCCTGAACTCGGTTTCAGTATCAAATCACAACTTGGTGGTGCGTCAACCTTATTGAATGCCGGCAAAACAACAAACTTTATCTATAAAATAACCGGTTTGGGTTTGACGAAGCAACAAATTGAAGATATTAACGCAATCATTACAAGGAGTAAAATCAAGGACAGAATAGAAAAAATCGAAGAGCTAAACGGGAAATTACAATTTGTACGGCTTGAAAATTCTGTTTTTGAAAACAATTTAACCTTGATTGATAGTGCATTGCCAAGAATAATTTCTGAAATTCTGATTCTGTTTTTCAGTTCAAATTTTTCCAAAATTTCCGACTTAGTTTCAGAAGTTTCAAAAACAAATCCGATTGGTTATAATTTAGAAGACAAGCACCCTTTCTATACATACAAAATTAAGCATTTCCTGTCTGATATTGCGTTAGGAATGATGCCGTCAAAAGTTTGGAAGGGCAAACTCGATGCTACAGGAGGTTATTTGGTAGTAAAAGAAGATGGAGAAATTTTATGTTATCACATTTACAACAGAAATGAATTTGAAGATTATTTGTTCACAAATACTAAGCTCGAAACAGCAAGTAGTTCGCGACACGAATTTGGGACAATTTACGAACAAAACGGGTTGTTCTACTTCAAATTAAATTTACAAATAAGATTTTTATAGAACAAATTCACTCACGCGGATATTGGGAAAAATAAAAGTAAAATCAAGGTTTGCTCACGGAGTTTCAATGTAACTAATCGTTAACAAAATAGTTACAATCATTCTTTGTATTCTGAAAACATCATTACAAAATAGACAATAAAACTATGGCTATAAAAAGAAGAAGCAGATTAGAGAGTGGATTTTCGATGTCGTCCATGACGGACATCATTTTTCTGCTGTTACTCTTTTTTGTAATATCGTCCACAATGACTTCGCCCAACGACATAAAAATCAATCTACCCCAAAGTGGTGCCGAAACGGCTACGAAGCAGGTAGTAGCACGAGTTTCCATTGACAAAGACGGACAGTATTTCGTTGCCGGAGCGAAAGAAAAAGCCGAGATGGTCGCGCCCGAACTGTTGGAAGAGCGGATATTAAATCTCGTAGCACAAGACACCGCCACCTATCTGGCACTCTATGCCGACCAAGACATCGCGTACAAAGAAGTAGTACGCGTACTCGACATCGCGAACAAAAACAAATTGAAATTGGTCATTGCCACGTCCGCCCGGCAATCGGATGAAAGTACTGAAAACGCTGTTAATCAATAAACATTGGACACATCAAAACTATATGGAATAATCGGTTCTGCGGTGTTTTGCCTGCTAACTTTTTTGATACTTTGGTTTGTTTTCATGCCTGCAAGACTGATTCCGCCCGAAGATGAAGGAATTATGGTCAGTTTTGGGGATAATATGGATGGGTTGGGTTTTGGCGATATGATAGCCGGCACACAAGAGTTAACTTCGCCGACTTCCCCACCACAACCGGCCGAGCAACAAGAACTTCTCACACAAGAAAAGGACAAAACGTTGCTCATTCCCAAGAAGCAAGCCACCCCAAAAACGACCAACTCGCGGCAGGTTACCGAGCAGGAAATCCAACGTAGGGAACAGCAACGTCGCGAAGCCCTCGCGGCAGCCGAATCCCGAAAACGACAGGAAGCAGCAGCACGGAGTGAAAATCTTGTTGGCAACGCCTTTGGCAATAGCGGCTCCGGAAGCGGTACTACCGATGGCGACACCCGTCAAGGCAATCCGGCCGGTTCCGGCACTTCCGGTGGGCACGGTTGGTCGTTAGCCGGACGCTCACTCGTCGGCTCACTCGCTACGCCTGCATACCCCAGCAACGTGGAAGGTAGAATCACTGTAAGTATTCGTGTCGATGCAAATGGTAGAGTAACAAGTACCTCCATCGGTTCTCCGACCAATATCTCCGATTCTCAAACCCGTAATGCGGCATTATCAGCAGCTCGAAATACCCGTTTTTCGAGTGGAAGTGGTGTGTCTGTGGGAACCATTACCTATAATTTCAGATTGAAATAATCCGGTGGAAGATAGAAGTTCTCTTCGATTTCTGCCCAATATAATTTTTCTTAAATTTTAGCACAATGAAAAACGTATTTATTTTTCTTGCCGATGGTTTTGAAGAAATTGAAGCCATCGCCCCGATAGATATTCTACGGCGGGCAGAAATTGATGTAACTACAGTTTCTATTTCAGCCGACAAGACGGTTGAAGGAGCGCACGGTGTAAAAATTTTGGCGGATAAAATCTTTTCCGAAGTTGATTGCAGTACATCCGATTTATTACTTTTGCCCGGCGGTGGCGTAGGTACACAGAATTTGAGTCAGCATACCGGATTGCACGCGTTGCTCCAAAAACAACACGAAGAAGGAAAATTAGTAGCAGCAATTTGCGCCGCGCCTTCCGTGCTTGGAAAACTCGGCATTTTAGAAGGAAAAGAAGCGATTTGCTATCCCGGATTTGAAGATAAACTGACGGGAGCGACCCTATCCGGAAACACGGTGGTAAAAGACGGAAACATCATTACCGGCAAAGGACCCGGAGTTGCCGTTCCGTTCGCGTTAAAGATTGTAGAAGCGTTAAAAGGAAAGCTTATAGCGGACGAAGTCGCGGAAGCACTTATGATTAATTGATCTATGATAAAGAAAATTCTATTTTTTGCGGTAGTGTTGTTGTTTGTCGCTTGCAACAAATCGGGGCGATTTAGTGTTTCGGGTACTATTGCCGATGCCGACGGCGAAACACTCTATTTTGCAAAAACCGGATTGTTAAAAGACAGTCTGATCGATTCTGTAAAATTAAGTGCCACAGGGAAATTCCGTTTTAAAACACAAAGTCCTAAATACCCCGAATTATACCGGCTTCAGGTTAAAAATCTACGGTTGATACTGGGTGTCGATTCCATTGAAGACATCCAAATAGAAGGTAGCGTGAAGCAACTGATAGACGCTAAAATTACCAATTCCACGCAGTCCGAACAGATTCAAAAATTACGTAAAACAGTTGTCGCTCTGCAGACTGATTTTGATAAAATCGGTAAAGAAGCCGATGCTGTCTGGAAAACAGCCTTGCGCGATTCTTTTCAGACCCATCTGGAGTACCACCGTAGAGCTGTGCTTGAGATGATTTTGAATAATCCCACGTCTATGGCTTCTTATTTTGCTCTCTACCAGCAAATCAGTGGAAACTACATCTTTTCGCCATACGTGAAAGAAGATTTGAATTATTACCGAGCGGTAGCCACATCATTTCAAAACAAAATGCCGGGTTACGAACGTGCCCGAAACCTGTACGCGCTTGTTATTGACGCGATTAAACAAGAAAGACAGGCAAAACAGGAAATTGATTGGACAAAGTTCGAAACAAGCCAATCCAGCGGATTCATTGATTTGGAGTTGAAAGACAAAAACGGGTATCCGCAAAAATTATCTGCTTTGGTTGGGCAGCCGATTATTCTCGATTTTTCGGCCTACGCGGTAGAGACAAACGTGGATTACACGTTTGAGTTGCGGGATATTTACAACCGGTATTCATCGCAAGGATTACAAATTTATCAGGTTTCGGTTGACCAAAACAAGCTATTCTGGCAACGCAACGTCTCCAACATTCCTTGGATTGCTGTTCACGATGAAAACGGCAGAGCAGCACAATCGTACAACATCGAACAAATACCCACACTTTTCCTGATTGACAAAGATGGAAATATCATTGGAAGATACAGTAGTATAGAAACATTGAAGACTGATTTAGGAAAAGTCATGTAGAGGATTGATCGTAAAGTGTCGTGTTCTTTTAACATAAACTAAGTATTTTCTTGACCCAATTCATTAAAAATACCGCTTTGGAAGTCGGCTTTGATGCTTGCGGTATTGCCAAAGCCGATTTTTTGGAAGAAGACGCGTTGTTTCTCGAAAGCTGGCTGAGTCAAAATTTTCAGGGAGAAATGAGCTACCTGGAGCACAATCACGACAAGCGAACTGATCCCCGTCTGATAATGGACGGTTGCAAGTCGGTAATTGTTACCTTAACAAATTATTTTCCGAATAAGACACAATCGACAGGTGTCCCAAAAATTTCCAAATACGCCTATAGCAAAGTAGATTATCACACCATCATCAAAGAGAAACTGCTGTTGCTGGAAAATAAAATCATCGAAGCATACGGAATCGACTGTTTCAACAAAGACCAACAACACCGTTTTGTGGATTCCGCGCCCGTATTGGAGCGGAGATGGTCTGAGAGAGCGGGGTTAGGATGGATTGGGAAAAACAAAATGCTGATTAATCCTTCATTAGGATCGTTCTGCTTTATTGGAATACTGATGATTAATCAGGCATTGGAATATGATAAGCCCATGCCCGATCGATGCGGAAAATGCAGAAAATGCTTAGATGCTTGTCCTACAAGCGCGCTGAGTGCAAACAAAGGGTTAGACGCGCGAAAATGTATTTCGTATCAAACCATCGAAAAAAAAGGCGAAATCTCGAGCGATGTTCAACACAAACTTTCAGGCTATGCCTACGGATGCGACATCTGCAACGATGTCTGTCCTTGGAATAAAACGCGCGCAAAAGGTACCAAACATCCCGAATTTGAAGTTTCAGAGATGATAGACTGGAAAATTTCGGACTGGAAAATCATGAACAAATCAACATTTAAGCGTGTATTCAAACATTCGGCAATGCAACGTGTAAAATTTGAAAAACTGAAAGGAAACATCGAATTGCTGACCAAACATGAAACCCAAAACGATTAAAAAAAAATTACCAAACCTATACCGGGAGCTGTTTATGACTTTCGTCAAAATTGGATCCTTTACCTTTGGGGGCGGGTATGCCATGATTCCGCTGATTCAACGGGAAGTAGTGGACAATAAAAAGTGGATTGAACGAAAAGAATTTATCGACATGCTCGCCATGGCACAGTCCGCACCCGGTGTCATGGCAATAAACACAGCCATTTTTATCGGCTACAAGATGAAAGGATTCAAAGGCAGCTTGGTAACAGCCTTCGGCACCGTGCTACCATCTTTTTTGATTATCCTGTTCATCGCCATTGTTTTTACCAATTTTAGAGACAATCAGGTTGTGGAACGTATTTTCAAAGGGATTCGTCCGGCAGTGGTAGCACTCATCGCGGCACCTATTTACAAAATGGGTAAAACAGCCGGAGTAACGTGGAAAACAATCTTTATCCCGATAGCAGCTATTTTGTTAATTTGGTTGGGTGGTATCTCTCCGGTTTGGGTTGTCTTTGGGGCTATTATTGGCGGAATTGGCTTTGGAGCAATAAAAGCGAAACGATTAACAAAGACCGACTGATGGAAATTGAAATATACATCCAACTATTTATCTCTTTTTTCAAGATCGGGCTATTTGGTTTTGGCGGAGGATATGCCATCCTGTCGCTGATACAGCATGAGATAGAAGCGCATAATTGGATTTCACAAGCCGAATTTACCGATGTGATAGCCATTTCGCAGATGACACCCGGTCCAATCGGTATCAATAGTGCCACGTATGTAGGTTACGCGGTTACGGGAAATGTTTTCGGGTCAGTTGTTGCTACACTCGCTATTGTTCTGCCGTCGTTTATTATCATGATTACGGTGGTAAAATTCTTTTTTCGTTTGCAAGGCAATAAGTACATGGAATGGGCTTTTCTGGGGCTTCGTCCTGTAGTAATCGGACTAATTGGAGCGGCAGCAGTACTGCTGATGAACAAAGAAAACTTCATCGACTACACCGGTTTTTTGATTTTTGGCATTGTGTTTATCCTTTCTTTCCGTGGAAAGATTCATCCCATCGTATTGATAGTCTTAGCCGGATTGGTCGGTTTTTTTGTGTATTAGATTATTCTGTTTTTTTGTAGCTCAAAAAAAACGGCTTCTTTTTCAGTATTAAAAAATATTATGTACATTTGCTAAAATATTTACCGAATACGTACTTTACACAATCTAACAAAACAAAAATATGAAATTCACAGTTTCAAGTACTGAATTGTTGAGTCATTTACAGGCAATTAGTCGCGTAATAAACAGCAAAAATTCCATGCAAATTCTGGATAATTTTTTGTTGAACTTAGAAGCCGACAGGCTTACGATGACCGCGTCCGATATTGAAACTACACTGATTACTTCCATGGAGGTGCAGCATGTGGAAGGAAGTGGTACGGTCGCCGTATCAAACAAACTTTTGCTTGATACGCTGCGTGAGTTTTCTGAGCAACCGCTTACTTTCCTGATTGATGACCAGACATTAGCCATGGTCGTTACATCCTCCAACGGCACATACAATTTTATTGGACAGAGTGGAGATTTGTACCCGCAGTTACCGCAGTTGGAAGAAAACGTTCAGTCGCTGACCGTATCCGTTCCGGTACTTCTAAGCGGTATTTCAAAAACATTTTTCTGCATGGCTGATGATGAGCTTCGTCCGGTTATGAACGGGATTTATTTTGACGTAACGACAGATTTGACGATGGTGGCTACCGACGCACATAAGTTAGTTCGCTTCAAATCGGACTACATTTCAGCGTCCGTTGGCGAAGGGGAAGCATTGAATTTTATTCTTCCCAAGAAGCCGGTCTCGATGTTGAGAAGCATCCTACCCCGAGAAGCCGGAGATGTGGAAATTAAATTGGATACCAAGAATGCCTACTTCCAACTAAACAGCTACACGATGGTCTGCCGGCAGGTCGAAGGGCGATATCCGAACTACAGTGGTGTGATTCCTAAAAACAATCCTTTTAAGGTAATCTTGGACAGAGTTACTTTGCTCAATGCGTTGAAACGCGTATCGGTATTTTCCAATCAGGCAAGCAACCTGATAAAACTGGATTTCAACGCGAATCAAGTACACATTTCCGCTCAGGATATTGATTTCTCGATCTCCGCAGAAGAATACATCCCTTGTCAGTATGAAAGCGACCCGATTAAGATTGGGTTCAAGTCCACTTTTCTCATTGAAATGATGAATAATGTAGACTCGAACGACATGGTGTTTGAACTGGCTGACCCATCGCGCGCCGGCATTATGCTTCCTTTTGAGAATGTAGAAGGAGAAGATATTCTGATGCTTCTCATGCCGATGCTCTTGAACGATTAAAAAAATGAATTGAAAAAGAAAATCCGACAAATAGCAGGAAAGTGGCTTTCAACTACTTTTCTGCTTTTGTTTTTGAATAAATTTTTATGAAACTGCAACTTAAAAACCCATTGGTATTTTTTGATTTAGAAACGACTGGGACTAACATCGTAACAGATAGAATCGTAGAAATATCCTATCTGAAAGTCTATCCTAACGGCAGGGAAGAATCGAAAACCATACGTGTAAATCCGGGGATACCTATTCCGGAGCAAGTATCTAACATTCACGGCATTTATGACACCGATGTAGCGAATTGCCCCACTTTCAAAGAAGTTGCCAAAGAAATTGTGCGCGACATCGAAGGCAGTGATTTAGCCGGCTACAATTCCAATCGTTTCGACATTCCTTTATTAGCCGAAGAACTTTTGAGAGCGGACGTGGACGTTGACTTGATGCGGCGAAAATTTGTTGATGTGCAGGTCGTTTTTCACAAAATGGAACAACGCACACTGGGCGCCGCCTACAAATTTTATTGCAATAAAAACCTGGAAAATGCCCACAGTGCCGAAGCTGACACAAAAGCTACTTACGAAGTATTGCAAGCACAATTAGACCGCTATCCTGACTTAAAAAATGACATCGAGTTTTTGTCCAAATATACGGCTCAAACAAACAACGTGGACTTTGCCGGACGAATTATTTATAACGATAAAGGGGAAGAAATCATTAATTTCGGCAAATACAAAGGACAAAAAATAACCGATGTATTGAAGAACGACATCGGGTATTATGGTTGGATTATGAATAGTGATTTTACGTTGCATACCAAAAAAGTGTTGACAAGTATAAAACTCAGAGATTTTCAGAAGTAATTAACTTTTTCATTCCGAAAAAGTTAAAAACAACAACATCGGTAAACAAAACAAATAATGGCATAGTGATTGCTTCAAGATGAGTGTAGTAAGTTCTGTCACATGTTTGAAGATGAAAAAGAGTATTTTTTGTGTTGCCATTATATTTCTTGCGGTCAATCTGTCCCTGACCGCAACTGCTCAGAGTACGTCTGTGGCTAACCTGACTCCGGAACAGGAAGCTTCCAAACAAACCGAGAAACTACAACAAGAGCTCAATCTATCCTCACAACAAGCAAAAGATGTGTACGATATCAACCTGAAATATGCGCTGGAACGCAAACAATCCAATAAACGTTCGGACGCTGTCGTGCGTATCAAGAAAAAAAACGAAGAAATCAACCGCATTCTGAACAGCACGCAAAAAGAAGAGTTGCAATCCAAAAGATCACGTATTCAGTCTGTCAATATCGACGGAGAAGAACGCTATACAAGAACAGATTACAGCACTCGTGTAGATGCTTCGTCGGCAAGAAGCAACTCAAATTTATCCGGAAGTCAAGAGCGGCCTGTTAGAACTTCCAGCCAAAGACGACCTTTGTATGGTACGCAAAATGCTGACCGACCGGTTCGAAGCAGTGAACGCTCCGTTCGTCCAACGAACAGTCAAACAAGGGAAAATCGTTCCGGCACACCAAGTCGGGGAACATTACAATCTACCCGAAACACCGAAAGAAGTTCATCGGGGCAAACAAATCAATCCCGTTCGTCAGGCACTTCCGGAAATTCAAGTCAACAACGCGGTACTCAAGCATCCGGTTCCCGACGATAAGTAATCTAAAAGAATTTTTTAATATTTTAAAATCAGAACATAGAATACATGAATTAAACATGAGATTCTTTTACACTGCTAAGGTAACTTTGTATGTCAAATCCGTATTTTAAATTCAAAGAATTTACCGTTTTTCACGACAAGTGCGCCATGAAAGTTGGTGTGGACGGTGTAACGCTTGGAGTATGGGCAGATGTTTCCGACGCAAAAACGATTTTGGATGTGGGGTGTGGTTCGGGATTAATAGCTTTGGTGCTGGCTCAGCGAAGCGACGCTCGAATTACAGCAATAGATATTGATAAAAATAGTGTTATTCAAACAAAGGAAAATGTTGAGAATACGATATGGAAAGATCGAATTCGGGTAATTCATGCGTCATTCCAACGTTTTATAGATAACAACCCCGAAGAATTTGATTTGATTGTCTCTAATCCCCCTTTTTTCATCAATTCACTTAAAAATTCCGACGCGAATAGGACGTTAGCGCGTCATAACGAAAGTCTTACACACTTGGATTTAATTTGTGGAAGTATCAAAATGTTGAGCGATACAGGAAAGATAGCTTTGATTTTACCGGTTGTAGAAGGCGAACAATTTGTAGTGTTGGCAGAAAAACAAGGACTCTTTTGTACTAAGAAAACAACGATTTTTCCTAATCCCGAAAAATCAGCCAAACGTCTGTTATTGGAATTTAGAAGAGATTGTAAAGACTGTATTGAAACTGATTTGACTATTGAGAAAGTGAGAAATGTTTATACACCGGAATATGCCGGATTAGTGAAAGACTTCTATTTGAAACTGTAACTTCCGGTTCTTTTTTATTTTTGATTTCGTTTATTCCTGATGCTATTCCAAAGAAATTTTGCACCGACTATACTGCCCAATGTTCCTGTTACTGCTATGATAAACGCTTCCAGTCCGAGTTCTCCAAATTGCGCGACAACCATTTTATTGGTGCCGATTTCCCATCCGAGTAGAAATAACAACAGCCAGACAAGCAGTGTGATTGCACCATGAAGGAATCGAATCCTCTTATTTCTAAGCAAATAGCCGACAACAATTCCGGTCAACATACATCCAAGTACAATAAACATGTTTTACAGATTTGCAGGCAAAGATAACCTAAAAATCAATAGGCTTGAAGCGAAATGAATCGTATCGTGTAAAATCAATTTACCTGCCATTCTTTCAAATTTCGGAATCGTAGAAGCCATACTATTGAAAAAATCCGATGTAAGCGCGTTTACATCGGATTTTTGGTATGTAACTCGCCTAATGCGACCTATATTCGCACTACGCGTGATACCGTAATTTATTTTTTCTTTCCTTGATTCGCAACTGCTTCCATCAGCTTCTTAATCTCTTCCGGATTACCAAGGAAATAATCTTTTACCAGATTTAAATCATCGTCAAATTCGAACACATACGGAACAGCTGTCGGTAGGTTTAAACTGACGATATCTTCGTTGGAGATATTTTTCAGGTACTTGATAATGCCCCGCAGACTGTTTCCGTGCGCCGCTACCAATATTTGGTCATGTTTTACCAGCGCCGGATAAATGGTGTCTTGCCAGTAGGGAAGAATTCGATCAACTGTTTCCAATAACGATTCTGTAAGAGGAAGATACGCCGACGGAACTTCTTTATAACGGGAATCTTGAAATGGCGAGCGATCATCGTTTTTTTCAAGCGGAGTGGGCGGAACATCATAACTTCTTCTCCAAATCAACACTTGTTCATCTCCGTATTTTTCGGCTGTTTCAGCTTTATTTAAGCCTTGCAACATACCGTAATGTTTCTCGTTGAGGCGCCAAGATTTATAAACTGGAATCCAGTCTAGATCCATTTGATCGAGAACATTATTTAATGTTTTTACGGCGCGTTTCAGATACGAAGTAAAAGCAATTTCAAACTCAAACCCTTCTTTTTTCATCAATTGACCGGCTTTTACCGCTTCTTCCATTCCCTTTTCCGACAAATCTACGTCAGTCCACCCCGTAAAACGATTTTCCTTATTCCATACACTTTCGCCGTGACGAATCAATACTACTTTTTTCATTTCTTTTTATTTAGTTGTTTTGGTAAAAAATACATTCGGTAACGATTACAAAGTTAGCAAAAATAAACGAAATTACCGGATTCTTTATTGGGGGAAACAGCTATATTGACGCGGAATTGGTTTTTTATCCGTAATTTTGCAAAAAATCGAATAGCAGATGAGTTTAAGAACAGAATTAAAAAAGCGGATCTTGGTGCTGGATGGCGCGATGGGTACCATGATACAGCGTCATAGATTGGATGAAAAGGCATATCGCGGGACTCGATTCGCAAATGTTGAAATATTGCAAAAAGGGAACAACGACCTGCTTGTTCTTACGCAACCCGAAATAATTTACAACATTCATCGAGAATACTTAGAAGCCGGCGCAGACATCATCGAAACCAACACATTTAGCTCGCAACGAATCTCGATGGACGACTATGAAATGAGCGATTTTGTCCGGGAAATCAATCTCGAAGCGACTCGTTTAGCACGTCTTGCCGCTGATGAATATACCGCAAAAAATCCCGAAAAGTCCCGCTTTGTAGTAGGTTCGGTTGGACCAACCAATAGGACAGCTTCCATGTCGCCCGACGTAAACAATCCGGCTTATCGCGCCGTGAGTTTCGACGATTTGGTCGATGCCTACAAAGAACAGATTTTGGCATTGATAGAAGGCGGTGTTGACGCACTACTCATCGAAACGATTTTTGACACACTGAATGCCAAAGCTGCCATATTCGCCGCGGAAGAAGCTATGAATGAACTTGGCAAAAAGGTAGATTTGATGCTTTCGGTTACTGTAACCGACAACAGCGGTCGCACGTTGTCCGGACAGACTCTTGGTGCTTTTCTGACATCCGTTTCCCACGCCGATTTGCTTTCCGTCGGGCTAAACTGTTCTTTTGGGGCAAAGGATTTAAAACCTTATTTGCAAGAAATGGCCAAAAGAAGTACTTTCTTTGTCAGCGCGTACCCTAACGCAGGACTTCCCAACCAATTCGGCGAATACGATGAAACACCCGAAATAATGGCGAAACAGGTACAGGAATATTTCGACGAAAAATTAATTAATATCATTGGTGGCTGCTGTGGAACTACACCCGCTCACATCGCAACCTATCAAAAATTGATTGAAAAGGCAGAAGTCAGAATACCTGTGGCGAAAGATACCGATTTGCGTTTGAGTGGATTGGAAGAAGTCGTTGTCAAGGAAGACAGTCTCTTTCTCAACATCGGCGAACGATGCAATGTAGCCGGCTCCCGCAAATTTCTTCGGTTGATTAACGAGAAAAAATACGAAGAAGCACTATCCGTAGCCCGGAAACAGGTAGAAGACGGCGCGCAGGTAATCGACATCAATATGGATGATGCCATGCTTGACAGTAAGGCGGAAATGGTAACATTTTTGAATTATTTAGTCTCAGAACCCGAAATCGCGCGAGTGCCGATAATGCTTGACAGTTCCAAATGGGATGTGATAGAAGCCGGACTAAAGTGTCTGCAAGGAAAATGTATCGTGAACTCCATCAGCCTGAAAGAAGGCGAAGATGAATTTTTACAACACGCCCGAATGGTTAAACGATACGGAGCGGCTGTGGTGGTAATGGCGTTTGATGAAAAAGGACAAGCCGATAACTTCGACAGGAGAGTCGAAATATGTACCCGTGCCTATCGCCTATTGGTGGACAAAGTCGGATTTCCTCCGCAAGACATCATTTTCGACCCCAATGTACTGGCTATCGCTACCGGAATCGAAGAACACAACAATTATGGCGTGGATTTTATCAAATCCACGAAATGGGTTAAAGAAACCTTACCTTTTGCCAAAGTGAGCGGGGGGGTGAGCAACCTTTCATTTTCTTTTCGTGGAAACGACCCCGTGCGTGAAGCCATTCACTCCGTCTTTTTGTATTACGCCATTCAGGCGGGCATGGATATGGGTATTGTCAATGCAGGCATGTTGCAGATCTACGAAGATATCCCCGCCGACATGCTCGAATACGTCGAAGACATTGTGCTCAATCGCCGTGCTGATGCCACGGAACGAATGATTGAATATGCCGAAAAAATTAAGCGTGAAGATTCCGGCACGAAAGCCGAACACGTTGACGCGTGGCGAGCCGAACCGCTGGATAAGCGTTTGGAACACGCTTTGATAAAAGGAATCGGAGATTACATGGAAGAAGATATTGCCGAAGCGTTGACCATTTATCCGTCCGCGATATCCATTATCGAACAGCCGTTGATGAATGGGATGAATGTCGTGGGCGAGTTGTTCGGCGCCGGTAAGATGTTTCTTCCACAGGTAGTCAAAACGGCGCGAACCATGAAAAAAGCCGTAGCAATACTTCAACCCGAAATAGAAAAGACAAAAATTGCCGGACAAAGTTCTTCTGCCGGAAAATTCTTGATTGCAACCGTAAAAGGCGATGTTCACGATATCGGAAAAAATATCGTGTCGGTGGTACTTGGGTGTAACAACTATGAGGTAATCGATTTGGGGGTAATGACTCCGACCGAAAAAATCATTCAAACTGCCATTGAAGAAAAGGTAGATATTGTCGGTGTGAGCGGATTGATAACGCCTTCGCTCGAAGAAATGTGTAATGTGGCTTCCGAGATGGAAAAAGCAGGATTAAAAGTACCTTTGCTGATCGGGGGGGCTACAACATCCAAGTTGCATACCGCCGTGAAAATAGCACCAAATTACAGCAATCCGGTAATTTATGTAAAAGACGCGTCGCTCAATACCGCGGTCGTGGCAAAATTGATGAATCCAAGTATGAAGCAGGAATTTGTTAACGAGACGAAACAGGAATACGAAACTTTGAGAATGAAACAAGCACCAAAAGTCGAATTATTGTCGTTAAAAGAAGCAAAAAGTCGGAGACCGAATTTGTTTTGACTTTTGCAATAAAAAAAGGCGGATTTCACTTCCGCCTTTTTATTTACTGTAGTTTTATCGAATCATCAAAATACGATTTCATTCAGCATAACCAATTTTTGCTCCCCCGTTTTCATGTCTTTTAGAGTTACTTTATTTGCAACCATTTCCGTCTCACCCACAATAGCTACGTAAGGGATATTCTTGTTATCGGCATAGCTCATTTGTTTCTTCATCTTCGCCGGTTCGGGATAAATTTCCACGTTGATGCCTTTCCGACGAAGTGTATTTGCCCAAGTGATACAGTACGCCAACTCCTTGTCTCCAAACGAAACGAATAAAAGCTGTGTTTGCTCATCGGAAGTTTCCGGATAAAGATTGAGCTGATTTAGGACATCGTAAATGCGGTCGGCTCCGAAAGATATACCTACGCCGGACACGCCCGGCATACCAAAAACACCTGTCAGATTATCATACCTGCCACCACCCGTGATGCTTCCAATCTGTACATCTAAAGCTTTCACTTCAAAGATGGCTCCGGTGTAATAGTTCAATCCGCGCGCTAAGGTCAAATCCAGTTCAACGGGTGTTTGTATATTCACGCTTTCACAAAGCGAAAAGATTGTTTCCATTTCTTCGATTCCTTTTAATCCGATTTCGGAATCAGCTAAAATGACTTTCAGTTGGTTTAGTTTATCCTGATTCGAACCGGAAAGTTTCAATATAGGCTGGATTTTTTCTATTGCTTCGGTCGAAATGCCTTTTTCTGCCATTTCTTTGTTTACGTTATCAATGCCTATTTTGTCTAACTTGTCGATGGCGACCGTAATGTCGGTAATCCGCTCTGTTTCGCCAACTACATCAGCAATGCCGGAAAGGATTTTTCGGTTGTTTATTTTCAGTGCGACATTGATTCGCAATCGTCTGTAAACTTCATCTACAATTTGTATCTGTTCCAGTTCGTTGATGAGCGAATTGCTCCCGACCACGTCCACATCGCACTGATAAAACTCGCGGTAACGTCCCTTCTGTGGTCTGTCGGCACGCCAAACAGGCTGAATCTGGTAGCGTTTGAATGGGAAGGTTATTTTATCTCTATTTTGAACCACAAAACGGGCGAAAGGCACTGTAAGGTCATACCGAAGTCCTTTCTCGGAAATCTTGTTTGTTAATTTCAGGCTGTTCTTTTCATCCAATTCGTCATCGGAAACTCCGGAAAGAAAATCGCCCGAATTCAATATCTTGAAAAGCAATTTATCGCCTTCTTCGCCATATTTGCCCATAAGCGTAGATAGATTTTCCATGGCGGGCGTTTCTATCTGCTGATAACCATACAGGCGGAAAACAGCCTTAATCGTATTGAAAATATAATTGCGGTTCGCCATTTCGTTTGGCGTAAAGTCGCGTGTCCCTTTGGGTATGGATGGTTTCATAAGCGATAGTTGTTTCGGCAATATAAATTTTGGATAAATCGGGAATTAATAAAAAAGGCATTTCAGAAACTGAAACGCCTTTATGCTATTGAGAGTACATATTATTGCAATCTATGTAAAACATATCCGATTGCAAATAAATTTTACTTTCTGATACCTAATTCTTTGATAATGGCACGATAGCGGTTAATATCTTTTTTAGTCAGATAATTAAGCAAGCGACGACGTTTTCCTACCAGCATCACGAGTGAACGCTCCGTAACGAAGTCTTTCTTGTTCTTTTTCAGGTGTTCGGTCAAGTGATTGATGCGGAACGTGAAAAGCGCGATTTGAGACTCAGCGGAACCGGTGTCTGTGGTCGATTTTGCCTTACCGTGTTCTTTGAATAGCTCTGATTTTTTTTCAGAAGTTAAATACATGATTCGGTTGTTTTTAGATTGTACATTAAGAACAGCGCTTACACGCTATGTTCCAATAATTTTGGACTGCAAAGGTACTATTTTATTTTTGATTATCAGCAAGCTCTTTTGTGCTTTTTTTCTGAAAAAATTCAGAAAGTGAACGTCTGCCCCATTTATTATCCAATTTCAGGTAGAAAGGATACAACATCCACGCACAGATAATTCCAATAGCAGAGCCGACAAGAATATCAATTGCGAAATGCTGTGAAAGATAAACGCGTGAGTAGCCTACCAACGCCGCCATGATAAAAAAGAGCAATTTCAACCATTTGTTTTTGACCAACAATGCCAGTCCGAAAAACAAGGCAAATCCGGTAATGGTGTGTCCGGATGGAAAACTATGAAAACGGTATAAATCAACACCTTGCACAGTAGAAAGGACCACATCGGGAAAATTTTCGTGAAAATAAGTGAGTGGTCGCGGTTCGTTAAATATTCGTTTACCGATGAACGAAATAATCCCACCTAACAATTGAGCCGAGAGCAGATAAGTACCAATACTGTAGCGATAAAAAAGCAATAATCCGATAAGCACAAATGGCACCCATCCACCACCGAATTCCGTCCAAACGCGAAAAAACCAATCACCCACAGAAGTGTGATTGAAGTTCATCATCAAATGTAAGTCCGCTTTTGGATACCGGAGTACGCCATATAGCAATAGCAGAAAAAACAGAAGATAGGGAATCAAGAAATACCAAATATCTTTATTTTGAGACTTTATCATTTTAGCAAATGGATTTAATCCTTATCCGGTCCTTGAGTTTCAGTCGTTTCATCATCAGATGTTTCATCTTCCGGTTTCGCTTCTTCCAACGCTTTCTTTTCTTTGGTGCCATTCAGACGCATCAATTCATCGCTACGAGATTCCCATGGACGCTTTCCGAAAATTCGTTCTAAATCTTCCGCAAAAATAACTTCTCTTTCAAGCAGTAATTCGGCAAGTTGGTTATGTCCTTCGGCGTTATCACGCAATACTTGTTTCGCTCGTTCGTATTGCTCCGAGATAATTTTTTGGGTTTCCGAGTCAATCGTTTCGGCGGTATGCTCGCTGTATGGCTTTGTAAATCCATATTCATTTCCGGAAGAATCGTAATAGCTCAGATTCGGCAGGCTGTCACTCATTCCGAAGTAGGCTACCATGCCGTATGCCCGTTTTGTAACGCGTTCCAAATCATTTAACGCGCCGGTAGATGTCTGGTGCAGGAAGACTTCTTCAGCGGCTCGTCCGCCGAGTGTAGCACACATCTCATCCAGCATGTGTTCCTTTATAGTCAGCTGACGTTCTTCGGGCAGATACCAAGCGGCTCCCAGTGCCATACCACGCGGTACAATGGTTACCTTAACCAGGGGGTTCGCGTGTTCTAATTTCCAGCTGATAGTCGCGTGTCCGGCTTCGTGATAGGCAATGGATTTCTTTTCTGCCAGCGTAGTTATCTTGTTTTTCTTTTCCAATCCGCCGATGATTCGGTCAACCGCGTCCAGAAAATCTTGTTTTTCTACGAAAGATTTGCCATGTCGGGCGGCAATCAACGCCGCTTCGTTACAAACGTTGGCGATATCGGCACCTGAGAATCCGGGTGTCTGGCGTGCCAAAAAATCGATATCTACAGACTCGTCAATCTTGATGGGTCGAAGATGAACTTTAAAAATATCTCTTCGCTCATGTACGTCCGGTAGATCGACGTGAATCTGACGGTCAAACCGACCGGCGCGAAGCAGTGCTTTGTCTAAGATGTCGGCGCGGTTGGTCGCCGCGAGAATGATCACTCCGCTATTCGATCCAAATCCGTCCATTTCGGTAAGCAACTGATTCAATGTGTTTTCCCGTTCATCGTTTCCGCCGAAATTTGCATTTTTTCCGCGTGCTCGCCCAACGGCGTCAATTTCGTCAATGAATATGATACTGGGCGATTTCTCTTTTGCCTGTTTGAAAAGGTCGCGAACACGAGATGCTCCTACACCTACAAACATTTCTACAAAGTCAGAGCCTGACATAGAAAAGAATGGAACATCGGCTTCGCCCGCCACAGCTTTCGCCAACAGGGTTTTACCCGTTCCCGGAGGACCGACAAGCAACGCGCCTTTGGGTATTTTACCGCCCAATTCGGTATATTTTGCCGGATTTTTCAGAAAAGATACGATTTCTTCTATCTCTTGCTTGGCTTCTTGCAGACCGGCTACATCTTTGAAGGTAATTCGATTTTTACCATCGCCTTTGTCAAACAATTGCGCCTTGGATTTTCCTACATTGAAGATACCGCCGCTTCCGCCACCCATTCCCATCATACGACGATTCATAAACCAAAATAAGAGTACCAATAGAATCACCGGAAGGAAGAACATGACGAAAATACTCATGTAATCGCTATCTTGATTGACTTCGAGTTCGATGATCTTGCCGGTTTCTTCCCGTACTTTGTCGATTGAGCGTAATACGGCATCATCGGAAGTAACTTTGGCAGAAACCAAACGGTCTTTGGCATACATCTCTGTGTCCTTTCCAAACACGTGTTGCATCGAATCTTTGATGACGACACCTTTAACGACATTTTTATTGGAAAAAACATCAACTTTTTCGACATAGCCTTTGTATAAATAACTTTCAAAGGTAGTCCAGGGTACTTCTTTCGCGGTGGAGCGGTCGCCAAAAAAGAAACTGCCGAACAAGGCAAATATAATGAAGAAATAAAGCCAGTTCAGGTTAAATTTGGGTTTGCCTTGTTGGGGTTTGCCCGGTTGTGGCTTCTTCGGGTCGTTAGGTTTAAAATCCTTATTTTCCATGAATATGAATATCCTTTTTTGTTGTATAATAAAAATAAACCGCTACACCAATTTTATAGTGTAACGTGTCTGCAATAAATTAACAGTTAGCGTATAAAATTTGTTTTCAGGGAATTGAAATATTAGTCTAAGTCCGGGATGTATCCTAAGTCCGCGTCTAACCACAAATGTTCTAAATCATAAAATTCGCGGTATTCACGTTGAAATACATGTACGATGATTGTCCCGTAGTCCATCGCTATCCACTGGCTGTTCTCAAAACCATCAGATGCATAAGGCTTTACGTGTAATTTTTCGTTTACCCAATCTTTGACGGAAAACGCGACAGAATTAACATGCGTAACGGAATCGCCCTCGCAGATTACAAAGTAGCCACAGGATGCGTCCGGCAACTTATTGAGATCAACGACTACGATTTTTTTACCTTTTTTTTCCTGAATACCTTCTACTATTTTTTCTACAATTTCTTTGTCTTCCGTCATTCTCAAAATGTGATATAGTGCTGATTAAACCGTTTTTTCAAAATATAAACCCAATATTAAGTCCGAAGGTGTACATCGGCGTGGAGCCTTGAGTTGTAAATTCGCCTAACTCATTTCTCTCAATAATCGTACCCGAAACGGACTGAATCTTCCCCAAAAGCCCCAAATTGAATGATTTCTCATCCGCTAATCGAAAATTTATCCCTAATGCAAGGCACACAAACGCACCACCTGTAAATTCATCGTTGAAACAGAGCGCATATCCGGATTTCATGCCTACATACGGATTTATCGGCTTATTTGACAGGTTTTTGTGAATTTGTACGAAAATCGGCAAAAATGACATTGTTTTATCACTTTTAGAAAAAACCGCTTCGTAGCCTAACCCAATTCCTGCAAATGTATTCGTTCCGAAAGTGTCTTTTGAACCCAAAGCAACCGAGCCGGAAAACATTGGAGTTGTTTGAAAAGACGCGATAGGGACGCTTGAGATCCCGCCATTTAATTCGACTAACGTCGCGAAACTACTTGGCAATTTATTCTTTTCTGTTCGTGTCTTCGGTATTTCTTGACCCAATTTTTCTATGTCTGAAAGTTGAAATTGATACCGTTTTCCATCATCCGTATTTAAGACAACGACATCATCGGTCTTGAGCATAATCATTCCTTTGAAGACTTCTCCGTTTTTTAGGTGTAAAACGTCTTGGGATTTCATCTCTTGCGCAAATAATACAGCAAAAGAAGATAAAGAGAATATTATTGAAAAGACAAACCTTCTCATAAAATAAAACGAGCTATTGCTTAACTAAACTTCTCTCAAATCTTTCCAAGAATAAATCTGCGTCTATTTTAGTAAGGCACAAAGGTGGCAAAAGGCGGATTACGGTAGTTCCGCTTGCTCCGGTAAATACTTTTTGCTCAAAGAGTAATTTTCTTCTCAATTCTTTTACCGGATTTTCCATCTCGATACCAATCATCAATCCACGTCCGCGTACTTCTTTGATTCGCGAAAATTTCTTTAGGTTTTCGATTAGATAATTACCCGTATTTTTGGTATTTTCCAGTAACTTTTCTTCTTTCATCACATCCAGCACGGCGATACCCGCGGCACAAGCCAAGTGATTGCCCCCAAAAGTTGTCCCCAACATACCATGAACGGCTTCAAACATGGGGCTAATCAGTACACCGCCGATAGGGAAACCGTTTCCCATGCCTTTTGCCGTGGTAATAATATCCGGCCGTATTCCGGCATACTGGTGCGCGAAGAATTTTCCGCTTCGTCCGTAACCACTCTGTATCTCATCCAAAATCAGGACAGTACCGGTTTCGGAGCAAATCTCGCGTAGTTGTTTCAAAAAATCGGTTTCGGCAATCTGAATGCCCCCTACACCTTGTATTCCTTCAACGATGACTGCGCAAACATCCCTGTTTTTCAAAGCGTTTTTGCTTGCTTCGATGTCGTTGAAAGGTATAAATTCCACTTCCGGATTGTCGTTGACAGGCGCGACGATTTTTGGATTGTCGGTAACTTTTACGGCAGCCGAAGTGCGTCCATGAAAAGCTTTGCTGTAAGCGACTACTTTCCGTCGCCCAGTATGAAAAGACGCGAGCTTCAACGCATTCTCATTGGCTTCAGCTCCTGAATTAATGAGAAAAAGCGAGTAATCTTCGTAACCGGATTGTTTACCCAGCTTTTGGGCAAGTTCGGATTGCAATGGATTTTGAACCGAATTGGAATAGAAAACGAGCTTATTCATCTGCTCGTTCAGCGCTTGCAAATAGTACGGATGCGAATGTCCAATGGAAATCACAGCGTGTCCACCATATAAATCAAGATACTCAGCACCTTCATTATCGTAGGTATAACAGCCTTTTCCGCGTGCAATTTCAATATTGAAAAGCGGATATACGTCAAATGGTTTCATTAGTAAACTGGTTTGAAAGGACTACAAAATTAGTGATTTTTCGGATATAAATTCTGTCCTTAAGCAGTGTAAAAGAATTATTTAATTCTATAGAATAAAAAGTAGCAGATACGTTAAAAGCAACTGCTACTTTTTACTTTTGTATTCTTTTATTGAATTTTGACTAATTAGAGCAATTCCACGCTCCTTTTCACAAATCTTGCCAACGGTTCACCTTTCAGCATATTGTTTGCCAATAGTGCCAAGTCAATTAGTTGACTGATTTGCTTGTTATTGTCTCCGTATGATTTATAAACTGCCTTTTCTTTTTCGCTAATTTCGTCGAGTTGCTTCTGCAATTCGTCTAATTCTTCTTTCTCTGCCGTTGGTATTTCTTCGTCTTTTTTATCTTTTTGTGAAGTTTTCAGTGCTTCTTTTTGGCTGTTCAGTGCATCAAATTGCGCTTTCAACGGTAAAATTTCAATCTCGGTAACCTTACCTTCATCAGCTACTAATTTTTCGATGAGTGGGTGAGCTGTATTTACAACCAGATTGTAACTGTCCGGCATTTCGCCATAGAAACTCATCATGCCGCCCCCGCCTTGCATGGCAGACATGTCTTTCATCCGACGCATAAATTCATTTTGGGTAATGAAAACCGGATTACTGTCAGCCGAAAGCTGTTCGAGCGTTATCACAAAATTGGTTTTATCCACCGCGGGTAATTGTGAGTTGAAAATTGAAGTAATCGCGTCGCGTTGAATATCGGACAGGTTGACTTGCCGGACATTGTCTTTTTCAATCAATTTGTCCACTACATCGCCATCCACACGAACGAAACGCGTTTTTTCAAATTTTTGCTCCAACTGACCGATTATGTGAACATCCAATTGTCCATCCATCAAGAGAACGTCATAGCCCTTTGCTTTTGCTGCTTCGATGTATGTGTATTGGTCGTCTTTCGCGGTAGCGTAAAGATAAATCAAATCGCCGTTTTTGTCCGTTTGATCCGCTTTTACCAATTCCTTGTATTCATCAAAAGTGAAATATTTTCCGTCAATATTCTTGAGCAACGCGAATTTTTCGGCGCGTTCGTAGAATTTTTCGTCGCTTAACATGCCGTACTGAATAAACAGTTTCAGGTAGTCCCATTTTTCTTCAAATTCTTTCCGGTCTGATTTGAATATTTCGTTCAAACGGTCCGCTACTTTTTTGGTAATGTGGCTGGATATTTTCTTTACGTTTCCATCTGCCTGTAGGTAGCTTCTGGAGACATTCAGCGGAATATCCGGCGAATCAATGACTCCATGAAGCAGTGTAAGATATTCAGGAACTATGTTTTCTACATGGTCGGTAACATAAACCTGATTGCTATAAAGTTGAATCTTATTGCGTTGAATATCAATATTGTTTTTTATTTTGGGGAAATACAAAATCCCTGTCAGATTGAACGGATAATCCACGTTCATGTGAATGTGGAACAACGGTTCGTCCATTTGCGCAGGATAAAGTTCACGATAAAACTTGCTGTAATCTTCATCCTTCAAATCAGCCGGTTTGCGTATCCAAGCCGGATTGGTGTCGTTGATGATATTTTCTTCGGCCGTTTCTTCTTCTTTCCCGTCCTTCCACTCTTTCTTTTTGCCAAACGAGATGGGAATCGGCAGGAACTTGCAGTACTTTTTCAGGAGTTCTTCTATTCGGTTTTCTTCCAAAAATTCTTTGTTTTCATCGTCTATGTGAAGTACGATGTCGGTTCCACGTTCGGCTTTGATGGTATCTTCCAACGTGTATTCCGGATCACCTTTGCAAGACCAATGTTGGGCAGTAGAGCCTTCTTTGTACGATTGAGTGAAAATTTCCACTTTTTTAGAGACCATGAATGCCGAATAAAAGCCGAGTCCGAAATGTCCGATAATCGCTTGCGCGTCGTTTTGGTATTTTTCAACAAACTCTTCGGCACTCGAAAGTGCTATCTGATTGATGTACTTGTCAATCTCTTCAGCAGTCATACCTATTCCGCTATCACTGATGGTCAGTGTTTTTTTCTTGGGATGGATACTGACACGAACAGTCACATCACCCAGTTCGCCTTTGTACTCACCAACGGACGATAATGTTTTTAATTTTTGCGTAGCATCCACGGCATTTGATACTAATTCGCGCAAGAAAATCTCATGATCGCTGTAGAGAAATTTCTTGATGACGGGGAAAATATTATCACTTGTAACCCCAATGTTTCCTTTTGCCATATTCTAATTTATTTTTGTTTATTGTCTGATTATTCTTTTTAACACGGATAGGTGTTTATTTTCTATAAAATTATTTTGTAATTTTGCAAAGAAAGTGCCAATTAGATTACAAATGACAAAATGTCAGATTCGAATTGCTTTAAATCAAAGGTGTCGATTTTCACCACGAATATCCGGTATATTATAAAAATGATACTTTTACAGTGTGTAGAAATTGTTTCGGTATTTTTTAAAAATTTAGGACACTTCGCGAATAGTCATTCTCTTATTTTTGTACCACAAATTAATGTGTTTCAGACGATAGCCGATTAACACATTATGGCATAGTTGTTGATATTAATTGAGTAAGTTTTTAATCTTAATAATTTTAGAACAAAAATGAAACGTTATTTAATCTTCATTTACTTTATGCTTTTTGGTTTGTCGCTGGGCTTCGCGCAAAGTGGCAAAATCATTGACGACATATATGTAACCCCGAACGACGCGCAGATGGTTAATGAAGTGAAAACTTCAAAGATAGCTAAGGAAAGAGTATCGCAAGATAGTGAATCCGCTGTTTATCGGAACGGAGCCCGAGAAATTGTCTTCATTGATCAGTATGGCAATAGGACGACCGCTATTTCCGACACGGTCTATATCGTTGATGGAGAAATGTCCGCTGACTCCGTCATTTATGACAACGAAGAAGGATATTATCTGAACGAATTCAACGGATCCGAATCTGACCTGGAATATGCCGAACGCATCCGTCGATTTCACAATCCAAAATACACCATCACGATAGCTGATCCCGGATACAACGACATCTATTTCTTGGATGACGACTATTGGAATGTGTATGTTGACGGGATGTACGCAACTGTTACCCCAACTTGGAATAATCCGTACTATTGGAATTACCAGTGGGTGCCATACAGCTACAGTAGCTGGGCTTGGAGAGCTAACTGGGGTTATCCTTCTTGGGGAAGCTACTACGGATGGGGTGGTTATCCCCGGCACTCCGGATTCGGATACGGTGGCTGGTATGACCCATGGCACTCCGGCTACTACGGTTGGGGTGGTGGATATGGCTGGGGTGACTACTACGGATGGGGATACCCGTACTACGGTGGTTATTACGGCTGGGACTATCCTTACTACGGTTGGGGAGGTGGCTATTATTCTTCCTACAACAGCAGTTACGATATGGGGAATAGACGCGGGTTAAATTCTTCCGACAGATACACAGTTTCCGGCTTAAGGAGTGATCCAACTCGAAGATCTGCCGTACTATCATCTACCGATGGACGCTCATCCGTAGCGACGAGAAGTAGCGGTTATACCCGTGTGGCATCCGATAGAAGCAGCCTGCAGAGTGGAAACAGAAGTGGTGTAAATGCAAGAAGCAGTACTCGTAACACCGGTACACGTACGGCAGTTGCACCGTCGATAGATACGCGTAGCCGTACAGGCGCGGTACGAAGTGCGAACGACTGGAACAATATGCGAGATAGTAGAACTTATTCTACAAGTGGAAATACCGGTGTCGGTCGTTCATCTTCTACGGTAATTAATCGTACAAATCCTTCGACAAGAAGCTCATCAAGTAGTAGTGTAAATTCAGGAAGAAGCTCTTCAACCTACAACAACTCAGGTACGAGAAGTACTTCCCGTTCATATGAAAGTAGTCGAAGCAGCTCAAATTCTTATAATACCCGAAGCAGTGGATCGTATAGCAGTCCAAGCCGTTCTTCTTCAAGTGGAGGATCGTATGGTGGCGGCGGTTCATCGTCCGGTGGCGGCGGTAGATCATCATCCGGAAGCGGTGGTAGCAGAAGATAATATCTCGTGGATTTTAATCAAAAGTAAAAATTGAAACATCAAATATTAAACGCCGTTTATGAAACGTTGAAAGATCGTTAAGAGAACATTTGTTGGCGATTTCTATATTTTCTAAAGTAAAAAAAATTAAATAGATGAGAAAGAGTATATTAATACTATCATGCTTACTTTTAGGCATTACCGTGTCCGCTCAAACCGAATACGATGCTTTGAGAATGGCACAGCCCGGTATTTTTGGAACAGCGCGCTACATGAGTATGGGTGGCGCTTTTGGAGCATTGGGAGGCGATGCATCCGCCCTAAAGGATAATCCAGGTGGGCTGGGTGTCTATCGTAGTGGAGAAATTTCGGCGACACTTTCGGGAATGTTTCAGTCAGCTAATGCCGATTGGTACGGACAACAAGAGGCTGCTATCAGTGGACTAAATCTAAAATTTAACCATTTTGCTTACATCATGTCTGTTCCGCTTTGGGAGGAAAGAACGCGCGGTCTTTTGCAATCTAACTTTTCATTTACCTACAATCGGGTAAAAAATTTTAATCGGACAATGACAGCGAAGGGGAGAACCGACGCTTCTTTTACTGATTTCTTAGCCGGATTTACCGCCGGATTATACGAGTCGGATCTAAAGTACGTAGAAGATAGCTATGACCCATACAATAACGTGAATATTCCATGGCTGTCTGTACTTGCTTACGACGGGTATTTGATAGACAATGTGCCGACAAATTCGACTTCGTGGCAATCTTCGATTGGCGGAATGGCAAATTCTACCAGTCTGGTATTCGAATCGGGTGGTATCAGTGAATATTCCTTCGGCTGGGGTGGTAATTTCAATAATAATCTTTTTATTGGAGCGAATTTGAATTTTTCCGATTTATCGTACAGTTTATCTTCTTTGTTGAAAGAAAGATTTGATGATGGAAGTTCTTTCGGATTAAATTCCGAATTACGTCAAAGTGGTGTTGGCGTAAACCTAAAGTTAGGAGCTATATATCTGCCTACGAATAACCTGAGACTTGGCTTTTCGTTCCATACGCCGACATATTATTCTATCTCCGAATGGGTTAATTATACCAATCTGGATTTTAATCATGTAGGATATGGCAAACAAGGTTACGCGTCAATCCCGAGTGAAGGTGCTCGTCAAAACTTTAATTTACGGACTCCCTTGCAGACTCAAGTGAGCGCGGCTTATTTATTCGGAAGAAAAGGATTGATTTCATTGGAGTACAATTTCGTCAATTACACCGGAATGAAATTTAGCGATGAGAATGGTAGCCGGGAAGCTTTCAGATACGAAAATGACGGGATGAAAGATGTTCTGAGAAATGGACATATCATGAAGGTTGGTGGAGAGTTTAAACCCAGCCCAAACTGGGCATTACGTGCCGGATATGCTCTGACGACCAGTCCTTCGAATCCGGCTTACACCGGTGGAAAAGCGTTAAGGCTGAATACCGTCAATACGAATACCGAATATTTTGAACAAAACGGAATAACGAATTACATTAGTGCCGGTGCAGGTTATCGTGAAGCATCTTGGTTTATTGATTTAAGCTATCAGTTGAGAATATTGCCGGAAGATTTTTATCCTTACCAATTCAATAGAAACGATTTGCAAGGTGCGTTTGTAAAGACCAATACAAGCAATATAGCCCTTACTGTCGGGTTCAAAATGTAAGCAAGAAGATATTTTTAGAATCGAGTTGGCAAGGGGGATTACTCCCCCGTCCTCTCTCACTCAGCGGTTCCTTTTTGTTGTTTAACCTTGCGTAATTAAATCGTAGGTTAAGGCGCGTTCTTGTTCGCCTGCTGATTTTATTTGCAACGCCTTTAGCTCTTTAGCTTCACATACCGTTTCGCTATCAATTCGGCACATACAGAAACTTGCATCTTGTTAGCTCTTGGTATCATGCCCGACATACAAAAGAAGCTGTCCTTTCAGACAGTTTCCGTATTATCGTTAATGCAGCCTATTATGGAAATACCGTTACTGTCTGTATCCGATCGAAATGGATGTGATTATTCCAAAAGAAAAATTTAATCCCGATCCGGGAGCATAAAAGGGCATATTAACTCCTGCTGAAAACAATATCGGGATTTTAACCGGCTCCAAACGATAAGCAATCCGGGCATCATATGTATATCCGTCCCAAAAGTCGTTATTGTTGTTGGAATACCTATTCCTGTCAAATTTGTGTACACATAATTTCTAAGAGCGGAGTTTGGTTTTGTGAACTATACAAATAGTCTTAAATGGAGTGACTAATTAATATCTTTGCTGTGTTTATCTTTTTTTCTTTATCAATTACTCTTAGAATATATATTCCTGATGGGATGTTTTGTATGTTTAGTATCTCCTTGCTCTCATAGACCGATTTTTCTAAAAACGTGAGTTCCGTTTAAGAAAAAGGTTAAAAGATTAGGTAAGTAAGTGAAATTTTCGTATCTTTATAGTTGAAAATCAAAAATTTATACAAATTTATGAGCCTACTTACTATAGACAAAATTACAGAATTTTTTTGTTCAGCCGATGAATTTTGCAAAGAATATGCGCAACTTATCAAAGAAAACGAACAATTAGCCATAGGCGATGGCAAAAAACACTGCAATCGTCCGCACGAAATGTCGGACAGTGAAATTATGACCATTCTGATGCTGTATCATTTCGGCAGTTTCAAAAACTTCAAGCATTTTTACTTGATGTATATCGGGCAGACCCTGCGTAAAGAGTTTCCCAAGCAACTTTCTTACAACCGATTTGTTGCAATTGAACACAAAGTGTTTATCCCCATGATGTTGTTTTTGAACATCGTCTGCTTTGGGGACTGCACGGGTATCAGCTTTGTTGATAGTAGCAAAATCAGCGTATGTCACAACAAACGAATCTTCAATCATAAAATGTTCAAAGACTTAGCCCGACGAGGGAAAGGAACTATGGGCTTTTTTTTCGGTTTTAAACTGCATTTTGTATGTAACGAAAAGGGCGAAATTTTAAGTTTTGTATTTACACCCGGAAACACCGACGACCGAAGTGAGATGGTCTTCAACATCCTTAAAAAGAAACTGTTCGGAAAACTTTATGGTGATAAAGGATATATTTCCGCATCCCTGTTTGAATCTTTATGGAATGACGGAATCCACATTGTGACAGGTCTCAAAAGCAATATGAAAAACAGACTTATGTCATTGTATGACCGTATCATGCTTAGAAAACGCTCTGTCATTGAAACAATTAACGATGAATTGAAAAATATCTGCGACATAGAACATACCCGTCATAGAAGTATACATAACTTTTTTATGAATCTGATAGCGGCATTGGGGGCATATTGCTTTTTTGACAAAAAGCCCCAAATCAAGTTTGAGCGTACATACCAAACCGGACAATTAGCATTGTTCTTCTAAAAGAGTCCTTGTTTTTAACCAATTCTTTATTTCAACCACATTGGAATAGCCAATGCTATGCTGCATTGTTAACGTAAAAATTGAATTGATTAAACGGAACTCAGGTTATAAGGATTGGTTGTAACCCTTATCAAGAGTTGAGCGGTATCAAGCAGGATAAAATCCTTACTTACCATTGATTCGGATTACAAATTCTCGCGTCGAAGTGTCCATGCTTCCTAGAACAATCTCAAGTTGAAAAACTTTTCGGATTGCCAGCGTAAGTTATACTTCGTTAAATACGGGTGTATTTTTATCAAAAGATTGGTTATTAGCACTTTATAAATTTATCAAATGCTGAAGTGTCATCTTTGTAATATACTTTTATTACATATATTCCATCGGGATAATTTATTAGATTGATTTGTTCAAAATTGCTATTCGTCTTTTGTTCAAAAAGCTTCATACCTGATGTTGTAAATAATTCTATTTTCTCCGCTTTTTCGCTTAACTCAATAACTAAAAAATCAGTTGTTGGATTTGGATAACATCTAATTCGTGTATTTGAAATTGTTTCAACGACATCATTATTGCCTCTTTTAATTAAAGCAGGTAATTTGATATTTATCAACTTGTTTAAGATGCCGTTTTCCAAATCGCTTTTTTCAACGTTCTCCTTTTGTTTCGATACATTTTGACGGGAATTATTTATGCTTGCAGTAAATGAAGCACCTTTTTCGACTGTAAAACCTTCATTCAACTCTATAGTGCCTCCCGCAATAAATTCATAATCCGAGTCACTAAGTATTGTTATCGGTTTATCCGTCGTAATATTATTTCTTGCTTGTAAAACAATCTTATTTTCCGATTGGTAATGACTGGCAGGGAAATAATATGCTTCGGGATAATTTCCACCAGGAAGTACTAAGTTGTCAAATTCGGTAATTCTTCTGCTGTTCAATCCGCTATGGTCAACCCAAATGTTATTACTAGGGTTTAAAACATTTTTTATAGAAGCATTGTAATAATTGGCATGGAGCTTTCCGTAAAATTCTAATCCACCTGATAGTACACCTATTAACTTATTATCATACCCAAATAGTCCTGATCCTGACGATCCATCCTCTGTTAACCCATAATTCCATATTACCGAGAGCCAAGGATTGTCATTGTAATTACATATAACCTGGGTAGATGCCGAATTGCTCCAGATCCATCCAAATAAAAAATCAATAACAGTGGTAAAAATATAACAACCCGATGAAATCGGATTTTCCAGCCACAACATGTTATTTGATCCCGATATTTTTTTTATATCGCCTCGAGGATGATGTATCCCTACCAAGGTCGAAGGCAATGGGTCGATTGGTACGCTGAAAACACTACCTAATCGCCTTGGCTCCCATCCGGCATATGCTACATTGAAATGTGGCGGTATGGGAGTAAGGATTTCAAACAAGGCGAAGTCGCCCCAAAAGAACTTATCAACTAAGCGGAGTTTGGTTTTGTGGATATATTCATAGCCATTAGCGTAGGTTGTTGTACTTTGAACACCAAATTTACCACGATTTGTAGGTTTAGTACTGTCAGTATCCGCGGTGGGGCTTTGGTAGTTAAAATACAAATAGTGGTCTATATTCGGATAAAACACAAAACTCCCCATGCCATTGTCTGTGTAAATACAATGACGTGCAGTCAGAAAATAATATCCCAAATTCTCATCAGATGTGTTTCTATTAATAAGTGTACCGGTACACCAACCCGAATTAGTAAAAGAAACCTTAAATGTAGCATCTACTATATCTTTTCGATTCGCATTTTGGTAATAAGGGTCGTTCACGTTTATATTGTTGCTTGATGCCACACGAAAACGATTGTTTTGAGCATTCGTGGCGACAAATAAAAATAATGCCACAATTGTTAACTGTTTTTCATATTCATAATTGTGTTATTTGACGATATGGTAATCTTTTATCCGATAACTCTTTAGTGTACTCCCGTTTTCTTCTTGTATCGAAAATTCTATCATTCCAACATCTTTGGCATAACAAAAGGTCTGTTTGTGATTAGAATTAGTAGAAGCTCTTTTTACGACATTAGTGAATACGGTATTCGACACACTATACGAATCGAAAATTTCTAATGTATAATCGGGTACGGCGAGAAAAGTTTGTTGGTGTTTATCTACCTCGAAAAAAAAAGACAAACTCAAATTATGATAACTTCCGTGCATACCATAAAAATCAAGATTGTTATGGGTTGTTACACTGACGCGTATAGTATCTTTTTTATTTTTTCCGAGTAATTTATAATTAACATATTCATTGTAATCGCCGTCACAGGGTTGTTCAGTATATTGAAAATAATAATCAGTTTCTCTTTGGATCAAAAATAAGGTATCAATATCCATCGCGTCGCTACTGTTCTGAAACACCCAATAACTTCCTTCCAATGGAAAAGAAAAATAAGATTTTGCCAATTCGGATATTAGATAGGTCTCTGGTTGTTTACACGGAAAACCGCACGAATTCATTACTGCAATTATCACAGCAGACAAAACAACGTTTAATCTTCTCATAATCAATAATTTTTTATTGTGTTGTTATAGATTGAAAGAATGCATTTCTAGTTGGGTACGATGGATGCGGGATCGTACCAGGCACATAGGAAGGGTTATTGACGGTCTCGCCTGTCCATGCAAAAGAGATGAAATGATTATTTATCAGAAAATATCTGACAACAGTAGTGTAAGGCATCTCGTGTCCCTGCGTCATATAATTTATCTCAAGTTCTATACCCCTGTTTCCATTATCATAAATCTCTGTTAGACTTGTAATTTCACAGTTAGATACTAAAGCCATTAATCTGGCTATTGTTAGCAATGAATCTCCATTTTCTTGTGCCAATGCCGTTGCTAAAATTTCATCGGAGAAATCAGGAGTGGCATTTTCAAATATATGTACTTGCACCGCTTCATTATCGCTTATCTGTGATGCGTAAAATCTTGTCGATAAAGTATCATATTGCTGAAGATTACCGGGTATCGCGAAAGTAATTCCTGCTTCAGTATCACTAATCTGAACCCAGTTTTGTTGTGCTAAAATAGGAAAACAAAGTTGAAATATGAAAATTGTGAAAATTATTATTCGTATATTTTTCATGTTTTTTTTATGTTTATATCAATATATGCGACTCTCCAAACTTTGACTGATTTAGCTCAAAGTTAAGACAATTTTTTTGTTAATTCTGATACACGTTATTATTGATGTTACTTGATCTTTAAGTTGAAAGACTTTGATAACCCTTCATTTTTTTCATATTTATCACATATTTAATTCATTTTTCAAAAAACACCGAATGTTACTTATTTCTTTCTCAATTCGTTAATCTGCTTCTGTTGCTCAATGACGTACAGTGTCAACTCTTCCACTTTCCGCAACAGTTTATTATTCATCTCAACCAGGCTTATGCCGTTTTTCTTTACCTCCTTTGCCGAAGGAATCTCGGGAAGATGTCCGTTCTCTTTTATAAAAGCGCTCACTTCGCTAAGTGAACGTAGATGGTAAGTATCACTGAATACATAATCCGGAAAGTTGTCAATACTTTCTACTTTTATTTCAGTCGCCCGAATAGCGCCTTTTACGTCTAATTTGTATTGAGGATTGGTGGTTCCAATGCCAACGTTACCCGGGTTGTTGAAGAAGCAACTACCGTTTGAATTGAGTTGAATCTTCAAATCATGCTGATTAATTTCAGTCGAAGTGTACATGCGTAACTGTGAATGAAGAGGCTCCTGACTTACACCGCCGGGTTTCAAATCTATGGAATTATGAGCATATACTCCCGCCGGACTGCCCATGACAAGGCTATGCCCGTTCCAATGAAGATAACTGTAATTCCAACCATTAACAGACTCAACCGTTTGTAAATGTAATTTTCCGTTAATATCCAACTTGTATTGAGGATTTGTAGTGCCGATGCCTACGTTTCCATTACTGTCAAGTATCGTCATTCTAGTTTTGTGGCGGCTTGTGTTCAAGTATAAATTTCCTCCGACATAGGATGCCAGTTGACCTGTAAGCAGAACTAATTGTTTGTTCATGGCGAACTCATTTCTGTCGGTATAAATATTGCCAAAAATGGGATTCGTGGCGCCAACGTCAATATTACCATATTCAGAGCTTATTCTCAACGCTCATCCAAGTCCATTTCCTCTGATATTACCGTTCAGATGTAAACGTTCGGACGGACTGCTAAAACCGATACCTAAATCCCCATCTACTATGACATTGCCGGGGAATAGTGTTTCTTCTACGTTCATTGTTCTTGCCGTAGAAGTCGTAACAACTTTTGGTAGATAAGGCAACGTGTCGGTCAAAATTTTGTTTTCTTTTTGCGCGTGCGCCATGAGAGTAAAGAAAACACATAAAAAGACTGTCAAATTAACTTTTTTCATTTTTTATTCTTTTGGTGGGTTCTAAAAATTCATTTTTTCTGTCTTGATAAAAAAAACGATTGAACCCGTTTTCCGAATTTTCTTACATCAAGGCAGGATCACCCTATTTCTTCTAATTCCACAACCAAAAGTTCATTTATTTATTACCTATCCATCATCTATTTGAAAATTAGAATATTCAAACGAATTACCTATTCGTAATGAAACAGGTTACAGGGCATTTATCAACCCGATGATGCCTGTTGCAAATACCATAGTCATCGTCTATACCACAAGGAAAAAAAAACTTCCTTCCGGCACCGGCAATAGTAAGCCGTGTGAATTTAAACTCCGTTTTTCATCCTACACATCCTATTTTGTCAATACCGTTTGTTTGGCATCGATTGGCAGATTGTCCGCTATTAATGGGTAGTTATACATTTCGTGACTGTACTTGCAACCGCTTGCTGTAAATTCGGCTTTGCCATGCTCGACGATGCTGCCTTGAGAAAGCGTCTTGCCGTTCATGTCGCAAATGCGGATCATAGCGTTTTTACGCTATCCGGTGTAGATAAAAAGAGATGGTTGTGTTCTTTAGACGGATTTGTCGCGTTGGCATCTGTTGTTTTTTTGAGCAGGAAAATTATCTCGTCAAGTTCCTGAAAAACTGCTATTTTGAACTTTTTACTTGCACCAAGAAGCCATTTTCGCGCATAATACGCCGATAATCAACATAAATCTTACTGTTTTTTCATAGCGATTGGTTTTAACGATTAATATTAAATTTAATTCGCTATAAAAATATAAAAATATAAAAATATAAAAACAAAGTTAAATTTATAAAAATACGCAAATAATTATATAAAATCAGATGCGAAAAGTAAAAAACAGGTTCGGGGTAAGGCTTTCGCGGAAGGAAATAACCACCTTTGTCGAGTCGATAGAGAAATCGGTGTGCCGGATGCTTCGAACTTTTGAGTGACCGCCCGTTTCGCTATCAGAGAAAGGACGGATAACATCCTGAAACGGTTGACTAAAAAGATCATATTGGTACGTTTTCACTTGCGGTTGCGCCATAAAACAAATTTTGAACTGACTGCTCCTTACATTAAAAGATTCAGACTCCCCGCTGTCGTACACACACGAGTACTATGTCTTCTGCTGACTTCTTGCAGAGTATAAACAACATCGCTGTTGTTGGTGCGCTCTGAAAGACATCTCGGGATAAGACATTAAACTTTCTCTGCGTTCTGCCTGATTTACTCACGTGAGTTACAGTTGATTTTTGGGTATTGCCAATCCATTGCTCGGTTTCCCGCTCAAATGAGCCTTATATCAGGTTTCTGCGCGTCAGAACGTTAGATTTGCTGATGACTTCTTTTAGATTCGCTGTCGCCCGCGACACCCTTGTCAATCACTAATGTTTCCTATCTATCAACTCAGCACATACAGGAACTTGCATCCTGTCAGCTTAATACCTTGCCCGACATGCAAAAAAGACCAATGTCACAACGGCATTGGTCTTTTTGTGTAGTTTGACGAAATATAGTACCTTTGCACGCTTAATTTCAGTATGAAAATCGCTTATGGCAACTCTTAGCCAAATAGTGTAATATTTGCATAAATAATGAGTTTAGAATCCGAAATAAAACGTCGCAGAACATTTGCCATCATCAGCCATCCCGACGCGGGAAAAACTACTTTAACAGAGAAACTGCTTCTTTTTGGTGGTGCCATTCACGTTGCGGGTGCCGTAAAATCCAATAAAATTCGTAAAACGGCAACATCCGACTGGATGGAGATTGAGAAACAGCGTGGGATTTCGGTAGCTACATCGGTCATGGGATTTGAATACCGAGATTTCAAAATAAACATTTTGGATACGCCCGGTCACCAGGATTTTGCGGAAGATACCTTCCGAACCCTGACCGCAGTTGACAGTGTAATCATCGTCGTTGACGCGGCAAAAGGAGTAGAAGCGCAAACGCGCAAGTTGATGAACGTCTGCCGGATGCGAAACACGCCGATCATGATTTTTGTAAACAAAATGGACCGCGAAGGACGCGACCCGTTCGATATCATGGATGAGCTGGAAGCCGAACTTGGAATCAGTGTACGCCCACTCAGCTGGCCAATCAGCATGGGCGCAACCTTCAAAGGCGTTTACAATTTCTACGAGAAAAACCTGCAACTTTATACGCCAAACAAGCAGACAATCAGCCAATCCGTAAAAGTAGATGTGAATACGGAAGAATTGGATAATCAAGTAGGGAAAAAAGACGCGGATAAACTGCGTGAAGACATGGAGCTGATTAACGGTGTTTATGAAGATTTTGACAAAAGTTTGTATTCGGATGGTTTGCTTGCCCCTGTTTTTTTCGGAAGCGCTTTGAATAATTTTGGTGTAAAAGAGTTGCTCGACTGCTTTGTGGAAGTTGCCCCTTCGCCAAAACCGGTAAAAGCGATAGAACGTACCGTAAATCCGAATGAGGAAAGTTTCAGTGGCTTTATTTTCAAAATACACGCCAATATGGACCCAAATCACAGAAGTTGCATTGCTTTTGTAAAAATCTGTTCCGGAAAATTTGAACGAAATGTCAACTACAAACATATCCGTAACGGAAAAATGATGCGGTTTTCCAGTCCTACGGCTTTTATGGCTCAAAAAAAAGAAACTGTTGACGAAGCCTTTGCCGGAGATATTGTCGGATTACCGGACACCGGAAATTTCAAAATCGGCGACACGCTTACATCCGGAGAAGAGTTGCATTTCAAAGGGCTTCCCAGTTTTTCGCCCGAGATGTTTATGTATCTTGAAAACTCGGATCCGATGAAAGCCAAACAGTTGGAGAAAGGTGTCAATCAGTTGATGGACGAAGGTGTCGCGCAGTTGTTCGTCAACCAGTTCAACAATCGGAAAATCGTCGGAACGGTAGGTCAGCTACAGTTTGAAGTTATCCAATATCGCTTGTTACACGAGTACAACGCGCAATGTCGCTGGGAACCGATTTCGCTCTACAAAGCCTGTTGGATCGAAAGTGATAACACGGAAGAATTGGAAAATTTCAAAAAAAGAAAAGCACAATACATGGCAAAGGACAAAGCAGGCAGGGACGTATTTCTGGCAGACAGCGGCTATGTACTACAAATGGCACAGAGTGATTTTCAAAATATTAAGTTTCATTTCACATCAGAGTTTTAAGGACAAAACACTACAAATGAACAATAGATATGAAGAAACAAATATTACCTATTTTGCTGATTGTATTATCCATAAACCTTTTTGCTCAAGAAAGACGCGATCCGCCGATCAGTTTTGAATTATTATCCGGGAATGAGCGTCTTGCCATGTCGTTGAGTTTAAATAAGCCCATCCATGGCAATTTTTTCTATACCAATATTAGCTCTGCAGCGGCTTATTACGATTATCAGAAAGGGCGAACAGAATTGGTTTCGACAAATTCCATCGGTTATCGATTGCATAAGAATTTCGCGCTTTCCGGTGGAGTTCAATACCATTTTGTGAAAGGATTGGTTCCGAATGTTGCCTTGAATTTATCATATGCGAAACCAAATTTACTACTGGTTTTGACACCCTACTACAATATGATGCCCTGGATAAACGTGGACGTGGTGGGAATTGCGGAATACAAGCCGATGCTGAACAATCATTTGCGATTATTGACTCGTGTTCAGGGATTTTATGGGTACAATTTTGAATTGAATGAAAGGGAACGGGCGATGTTCTATTTCCGAATGGGATTAAGTTATAAAAAATATTCCGTGGGATTGGGAGGAAATATCGACTATTATACTCCGGTTCGTCCAGAAATCCGGAATTATGGAGGATTTTTGAGGGTGGATTTGTAGAAGAAACGAGGTAATAGGAACGAAAAATAGTATCTGGAAATGCTGATATGTTAAGCGATTTAAAACGAGGTTCCTTGCAATTTATTCCATTTGCAGAACACAGCATCGGCTGTATCAATAATCAGGAAAAGTAAAAATCCGATGATTGAAATCGCCGTAATTCCTACGTACATTGTCAGATAATCTATACGCATCCAAGCATCTACGATAAAAAAACCCAACCCTTTATCTGTACCAAAGGTTTCTGCCACAAAAAGTACCGAAATGGCAATGCCGACAGTAACGCGAAGTGCGGAAAATATATCGGGGAGTATCCCCGGTAAAACGACGTGCCGCATATATTGCGTCTTACTTGCTCCCAGCGAAGAAAGAACATAGAAATTTTCCTTGGGTAGTCGGCGTACCGCATCTCGGATTGAAATCATCAACTGGAATACGATAATCAGGATTATCATCACAATTTTGGTGGTCTCGCCGATACCGAAGATTAGCATGATAATGGGAAGAAGTGCCAATTTCGGTACGGGATAAGACAAGTAAAGCAAGGGTTCAAGTATTTTGTTCGTTTTTCTACTCATGGCGGTAAGCAATCCTCCTATCAATCCGAGTATCAAAGCAATTGATGTTCCGATGATTACGCGGCGCAAACTCGTCCAAACGTGTTCTCCCATACCGGATGAAATAGTCTCAGGCAGGACGCGATATACATCCATTGGATTGGGCAGCATTTTATTTTGAAAGATTACAGCAGCAATCAACCAAAGGATATTAAACAAAATTACCCCGAGTACGAGTAATTGAACCGTTCGGGAAGTACGATATGTTGTTTTTTTATTCAAAGTCTGCATTCTAAATTTTAGTCCCTAAAGAAATTCAAAGATTAACGCTTGCAACCGAAAACAAGATCCCGGAGCATCAGATATTCCCGGCTTCTCTCTCTTTTTCCATGATCCTTTGTAGTTGTTGCGACATGCTGAAAAAGCTTTCGTCGCTTCGATCCGCGCCCTTTTCAAAAAGCGGGTTTTCAATGATTCTTAAAACCCTGCCGGGTAACTTACTCAGCACCAAAATATGTTTTCCAAGTTTGACGGCTTCAAGCAGATTGTGTGTCGTAAATATGGTTGTGGTTCTTCTTTTTTTCCAAAGTTCCAGAAACAGACTACGGGATATTTCGGCAGTAAATGTATCTAAAGCGGAAAAAGGCTCGTCCATCAGTAGAATCTCCGGACGGGAAACGAACAAACGGGCTAATGCGACGCGTTGTTGCTGTCCGCCACTCAGTTCAGAAGGGTAGCGTTCCAAAAATTCGTTTATACCCAATTCGGTAATTATCTCGAACGCTTCATCGCTTGAAATTTCGATCTGCTTGTTGATCTTATCGGCAAGAAAAATGTTTTCTTTCACTTTTTTCCACGGAAGTAATCCTAAATTTTGCGGGATATACCCCCGCACCAGATGCTTGACCGGTTCGTTTCGGAACCGGATTTCGCCGGTATGATGGCTAATGATACCTCCTACGATATTCAGTAAAGTCGATTTTCCACTTCCGGAAGGACCTACTACCGTTAAGATTTCTCCTTCGTTCAGTTCAAAGGAGATGTTGTCCAAAATTAGGTTTTTGTTCAGATAGACGGAAACGTCACGGAAAGAAAGTGAATGGTTCGTTTGCATAATTTTTTTCTAAACCAAGGGTTGAGAATGTGTTATTCAAACATGCTGGAGTAAATAATGGTTTAAGGACTATTTAATAAACTCGGCACTAATAAGAGAAGTTATATCAAAATCAGTTGGAATAAGCGTCTTACTTTTGAGCCAAGAAGAAACTGCCCGTAAATCTTTTTCTTGTGGCAAAGAAGCTTCCTTGTATTCGGGTAATTTTGCGTTGGTAGCGAGTGCTTGCGGAAAGCCGATTTCTTTTGTCAATATGTCCTGAAAGTCTGACAACGGGAGGTTTTGCAAATCTTCGATTGCTCGATTGTAGGCTCTGTAAAATGCCTGAATAGCTTTTTTCTTATTGTTGACGGCTGACTGAGTAAATGCAATTCCCGTAACCTGAAAGCCAAGCTCTTTCATGGAAATAATTGCAGGGTTCCCATCTGATTTGGCTATCGTTGCAAATGGGTCAGGAAGTACCGTCAGATCGATTTTCGCGTTGCGGAGCATCTCGAGGCGAAGCGGAATTTTGTTGATTTCCGATTTTGTAACCTGATTTTGAGTAATTCCGGCATTTTCAAGCGCCATATCGGTACAAAAATCAACGACCGTATTTCTGGCGACGGCAAAGTTTTTATTTGCCAAATCCGAACCTGTCTTGATACCGACATGCTTCCCTGCAATCAATTCAAAAGTCGCGTCACATTGTGAGGTAAAGACCAGCTCCACGCCTCCGGCTCTTTGAATAGCTCCCCCGGTATAGTCGAGAATACTCGCGTCTAAACTCCCGCTCTGAATGGCAGCGTCGCGGTCGTTGGCTGAAAAGAATTTTTGTATAGTAACCACGACACCTTCTTCGTCAAAGTAACCTCGCTCCTTGGCAACTGCAATCGGCAAATAGTCCATTGACGCCATCACGCCTACTTCAAGCTCGTCGTCATTGTTTCTGGGGGAAGAATTGCAAGCGATAAGACTGAAAATAATCAATACCGAGAATAAGATTTTACGAGCCATTTTATACCTGTTTGAAAATAAACGTCAAAAATACAACTTATTATTTAAAGTTCGCGTAATTTACAAATACAAGATGAGTTTCCGGATATGAAACTCATCTTACGTAGTGAAAAAGAATTATTTAATATTTTAAAATTAGAACATAGAATACTTGAATTAAAAATGAGATTATTTATTTCAACAATTTTTGACTGCGTTGGTTGTTCTTCTGAAACTAACCCTATTTTGCAACGTGAAAATAAATCAATCGTTCTACCGCCTATAATTCCAAATCGACATCGTGTAATTCTTTCCAAGGAAGTCCATGTTTGTTAAGTTGCTCCATGAACGGATCGGGATTAAATTGTTCTACATTGAAAACCCCGGGATTGCTCCATTCTCCGATTAGAAACATCATCGCGCCAATCATAGCCGGAACACCGGTAGTATAACTTACAGCCTGAGTCCCTGTTTCTTGATAAGCTGCTTGATGGCTACAGTTGTTGTAGATGTAGTACGTTTTGACATTTCCGCTTTTGAATCCTTTGATACGGCAACCGATGGACGTTTTTCCCTTGTAATTTTCGCCCAAATCGCCGGGATTGGGTAATACGGCTTTCAAAAATTGGATGGGAACAATTTTACATCCATTGTAATCTACTTCATCAATACGCGCCATGCCGATATTTTGAATCACGCGAAGATGGGTCAGATACTCCTGACTAAATGTCATCCAGAAACGAGCGGATTTGATGGTCGGGAAATTTTTAACCAAAGATTCCAATTCTTCATGATAAATCAGGTAAGATTCTTTGGAGCCAATCTCCGGATAGTTTAATGATTTATGGATAGCATGCGGTTCTGTCTCAACCCATTTTCCATTTTCCCAGTATTTTCCTTTCTGTGTAACTTCGCGGATGTTGATCTCCGGATTAAAATTGGTGGCAAACGGCTTCCCGTGGTCTCCTGCATTGCAATCTACAATATCCAAATAATGGATTTCATCAAAATGATGCTTAGCTGCGTAGGCCGTGAATACGCTGGTAACACCCGGATCAAATCCGCATCCTAAGATCGCTGTCAATCCGGCTTTTTTGAATTTATCGTGGTAAGCCCATTGCCAGCTGTATTCATATTTGGCTTCGTTTTTAGGCTCATAATTAGCCGTATCCAAGTAATTTACACCCGCTTCGAGACAAGCATCCATAATGGTAAGATCTTGATACGGAAGTGCTACGTTGATAACCAATTGCGGTTGAAAATCGTTGAACCGCTTTACTAATTCTTCTACATTATCCGCGTCAACCGCTGAAGTAGTCATATCAAAATTGTACCTTTTCTTCACATCGGTAGCGATAGCGTCGCATTTCGACTTCGTGCGGCTTGCTATCATTACTTCGGTAAAAACTTCCGGATTTTGAGCTATTTTATGCGCCACAACCGTGCCGACTCCTCCTGCCCCAATAATCAATACTTTTCCCATATATTCTTCTTAAAATTTATATTTCGATGATGTGTCCTTTTGAAAAATAAGTAGCCTGAAATTTCAGACAAAAGTACATTTATACAAACGATGTGCCAAATAAATTAACCTTGAATTTGCTAAAAAAAACAAAAAGATTGAGCCTTAAGACATTCTGTTTTTATAATCTTCATATCCAAATTTTCGGATGAGCTTAAACTCGTCTTTATTTGTCCAAATACCGATCGAAGGATGTGATACCCCGTTGAACATCGTAGTTTTTACCAGGGTATAATGGATCATATCTTCAAAAATAATCCGATCCCCGACTTTTAACGCGTGGTCGAATGACCAAGCCCCGTAAAAGTCTCCGGAAAGACAACTGTTTCCACCCATGCGGTAGGTCGGCTTTCCGTTCGTTTCATCGCATGCTCCGACGATGGTCGGTTTGTAGGGCATTTCAAGGCAATCGGGCATGTGGCATGAGAAAGATACGTCCAGCATAGCCGTTTTAATTCCGTTATTTTCTACAACGTCCAAAACGGTGGAGACCAGTACACCTGTTTGCCAAGCAAACGCACTACCCGGCTCTAAAATGATATGCAAACTCGGATACTTGGCTTTAAAGTTTCGTAGCGTTGCAATCAAATGCGCCACGTCGTAATCTTTGTGTGTCATCAAATGCCCGCCACCAAGGTTCAACCATTTAATACGCGACAAATATTTCCCAAATTTATGCTCCATGACCTTTAGAAGATTCTCCAAATCGTAAGAATTATTTTCGCACAGCATATGAACGTGCAATCCGTCAATACCTTCCGGCAAACCGTCTCCGAGATGTTCAGCTAAGACCCCCAATCGCGAACCGGGTAATCCGGGATTGTACAAATCGGTGTCAACAACGGAAAACTCGGGATTGACGCGTAGTCCGCAAGAGATATTTTTACCGATAGTCTGTGGGAAAAAGCGTTCGAATTGCGAAAGTGAATTAAACGTAATGTGGCTACTCAGCGACATGATTTCGGAAAATTCGTCGTCTTTGTAAGCCGGCGCGTAGGTATGTGCCGGACTTCCCATTTCTTCAAAAGCCAATCGGGCTTCTGCCAACGAACTTGCCGTACTGCATCGCACGTACTCCTTTACAATCGGGAAAACAGACCACATGGCAAATGCCTTGAAAGCTAAAATAATTTCTACATCAGCTTGCACCGCTACTGATTTTATCAATTCTAAGTTGCGACGAAAAGCATTTTCATCCAGTACGTAGCAAGGGGAAGGGATGGCGCAATCAGTATCTTGATGGGAAGAATGTGAGATTGCAGTTATCAATTTCATTTTTACCGGCATGTCTATTCGTATTGATCGGCTATCCTCGATGGTGCCTGATTTTTCTTGTAAAAAGTATCCGGCTAAAGCTAAGACGTCAATAGTTTCAGAGCCGCTTTCAAGTCGTTGTCGTCTCTTAGCATGTACTGTACTTGTCCTCGCTGATAATAATACCGTTGTAGAATTTCCACGGTAAGCATCTCCTCGATTTCTTTACGATTTTCACGGATATTTTGCTCCACATTTGGGGTTAATTTCGCCTTTAACGCGTCAAATTCGATTTTCGCCAATTCATCAAACCCTTCGTACTTGGCAACTTCGAGTAGCTGTTTGTAGTAGCCTTCGGTTTGGGTAGTGTAGGTAAATTTCTTTTCGTTGAGCAGATAATTTACAAAATCATTAAACTCTTCATCCGTAAGGTTAAATTTGTCCGGAGTCGCTATTTTTTTGTGTTTCTGCGCGTAACGCGTCGCATAGTCGAAATAGTGATTTTGTAGTAATATGTAATAAGCGACGTTCAACTTGCGTGAATCCGTAGTGATGCTATCGGGTAAGATACCTCCCCCATCTCGAACAATCCTACCTTTTGTAGTTTTGAATTCGGTTGTCAGGCTATCGGGAATCCGTCCCACACTTCCGTCTTCATTTCGATGGCTGTAATCCAATGCTTGAACACATCTTCCGCTCGGCGTGTAATATTTTGCGATGGTTACTTTCACATGACCTCCGTATCCGACCGGGCGCACATTTTGGACCAATCCTTTGCCAAAAGTGCGTTCTCCGACGACTACCCCTCGGTCCAAGTCTTGCATGGCACCGGCTAAAATCTCCGACGCGGATGCTGATCCTCGATTTACCAACACAGCGACCTTCATGTCCGGAAAAATCGGTTCGGCTGGCGTCCGATACACATGAACTGACTCGATAGAACGTCCCTTAGTAGATACAATCCGAGTTCCTTTCGGGACAAAGTAACCCATAATTTGAACGGCTTCGTCCACGATGCCCCCCGGATTGTTGCGTACATCAATGATTAACGAACTAATGTTATAAGCCTTAACAAGATTTGTTACTACACGCTTGAACTCATTGGCTGCTTTGTCTGTAAAATCATTCAGCATCAGGTAACCGGTTCCGTTGTCCAAAACGGCTGAATAGATAATCGGATTGAACTGAATATTCTCACGCAAAAACTTTTTCACGACTGGTTTCCTCTCGTTATATCGTTCAACTTTCACAGTAATTTCAGTCCCATTTTTCCCCTTCAACATTTCACTCACATTGGAAGTTGACTTCCCGACAGCACTTACTCCATCAACTTCAAGAATAACATCGCCTGCCCTTAAATCATTTTTCTGTGCCGGCATCCCTTCGTATGGTTCCGAAATGATTACCTTATCGTCCTTCTGCATGATGAGCGCGCCTATGCCGGCATATTCGCCGGTGGTCATCATTTTCAGATCGTCGTTCATTTCTTCGGGCATATAGACGGTATAAGGGTCGAGCGATGAAAGCATACTACCGATACCGGTTTGTACGAGTTTGTCGTAATTAAGCGTATCGACATAGTACGTATTTAACTCACGTAGAATACTGTTGAAAACACTTAAATTTTTGTTGATGCTGAAATATTTTTCTTCTTTCTGGGCTTCAATATTCGTTGAGAAGATAAAAAGAAGTAAAAATAAAAATCCTCCCGGCAACTGCAAAGAGAAGTTTGCAAACGACGAACGAAAGTGCTTTTTAAAAATTACCATATTATTTTTTTTTTGAATCAAGAAGTAAATAATTGCGACAAGAGTGGACTTATGCGTATCCGTATTCCCCCGGTATTATCAAAACTACGGTCAAAGAATTATTTAAAAACTTTATCTGAACGCTCACTAATTTGGACACTTAATTAGCATCTTAGAGCAGACGCGATAAATCGACTCCTTCCGGTAGAAAGTTAGAAATATCTTTTCCGTAACTAAGCAAATCCCGTACCACAGTAGAAGAAATGAATGAATATTCCGCTTCTGTAAATAGTAACACGGTTTCTATTCCGCTAAGTTGCTGATTGGCATTAGCGATGGTATGTTCGTATTCAAAATCCGTCACGGTACGTAGCCCGCGAAGGATGTATCCCGCACCAGCACGTTCGGCAAAGTCCACGGTCAAACAGTCGTAGGTTTGTACAGATACACGCCGCTCGTCTTTGAACGCTTGATGAACGATATCTATTCGCTTCTCGGAATTAAACAAGGTTTTTTTGGTTTGGTTCACTCCGATACCGATAATGATTTCGTCGAAAAGCTCCAAACCACGTTTTACGATGTTGTAATGTCCGATGGTTAAGGGATCGAATGTACCGGGGAATATAGCTCGTTTCATTGTTTTTGTGTTGGATTTTACATTGGACTTGTCAGAATAAGTAGTGGAAAAAGATTATTGTAATATTTTGAAATTTGATGTCAAGTTTCAAAATTAAAACATAGAATATATAAATTAAGAATGAGATTCTTTTCCACTACTTAGGTTATGATTTTTTGTTTGTAAAAACAAGCGGTTGTAGATAAAAATTTGTAACGTTCTCTACAACAAGGATAAATACGTTGGATTCGTCTCCGTTAAAGAAAATACCAAAAGTTTAATCAAAAGACAAAGGTATATAATTTCCACCTTACATAAAAGATGGATCCTTCAAAAAACAACTGTGTGCTTTCATGCCATTCTTTTGCATTTAAATAGTGTAAAAGAATTGCAGATTCTTGGATTTGGTGTAATTTTGTAAAATATATGAACAACGCGCCACTTAAGAGAATTAACGAACGTATTCTTTTTTTCTTTAGACACCATAAATTTACACTTTTAATCGTGTGCTTCATCATGATGTCTGTTTTTTTAATTCAGGTCAAATCGGGGAAGAATGCAAAAGAAAATACAGTCGAGGAAAACATAGAAACCATCAACTGCAATCGGGCTTTGTATGCTACAGCTCCTATCGTCCCACAGCGCAAACTGATCGACGACAATGACCTACAACTACTTCATGCCCAAGCAAATGGACTAAAGAGCATTTACATCAATAACCAATCTTTCATCCATGATAGTGCTACGCTGGTTAGACAGGGGCGGCTGGTAAAACTGAGCGATAACCCGTTGTACAATTTGAAAGAATTAACTCATTCTTATCCGTACGTTACGCCTGAAATGGCTCAATTGCTGAATGACATCGGATTACTTTTCAGGTCAAAGTTAAGGGAACGAAATCAGGAGTATTACCGGATGCTGATTACTTCCGCGTTGCGGACAAACGAAGCACAGAGTAGCTTGTCAAGACGCAATCGCAATGCTACGGAAGTCTCTACTCATTTATTTGGCACAACCGTTGACATTACATACAAGGATTTTTTTAACACAAGGACCGACTCCATCGAACAAAATCACTACGCAGCACAAGCGTTGCGCGAAACCATGTTGGATATGCGTGAGCAATGTCGCTTACTTGTTGTTCGAGAAAAACGGCAAGCTTGCTATCACTTTACGGTAGTGAATTGCGATCCGGCTAAATTGCCTCAAGATTCGGTTTCCAAGCAAGCATTGAATAGGTATTAAGAAGCCAAAAAGTCGAATAGACGAAATCTTATACCGCATTTCCGGTTCGTTTCATACGATTAATTAACACGCTTCACAGATGCAACAGCCATGTAAAAATAACTTTGACACGCAAGGGAATGATTAATGGCGTGTTCCATGTGTCCTTAATGTAAAAGAATAAATTTTAAACACATGAAAAAACGAAACTCTTACGTTCCGCCCCCAAAGCTAACAAATCTAACTGTAAATGAATCGTTTACACTCATGGATTTTCTGTTGCGCAAGATGGGCGGCATGAGCAGAAGTTCGGTAAAGTCCCTTCTCGCGCATCGGCAGGTTTCTGTCAACGATAAGATTACAACACAATTTGACACGCCTCTAAAAATTAATGATCGGGTAACCATCAACCATTCCCGCGGAAATGAAGAATTAAATCATCCTAAACTCAGCATAATCTACGAAGACAGGGATTTGATCGTCGTTGAGAAAAAAGAAGGATTACTAACCGTTACAACCGGTACAGGACGTGATGTTACCGCTTTTTCTATATTAAAAAATTATGTAAAGCGATCGTCTCCCACCAATAAAATATATACCGTCCATAGGCTTGACCGCGAAACTTCCGGCGTTCTCGTTTTTGCTAAAAACAGGGATGTGCAGCATATATTTCGTAACAATTGGCAGGATATTGTTACGAAAAGAATTTACACGGCTTTGGTTGAAGGTAAGGTTGACAAAGAGAATGACAGGATTGTGTCTTGGCTGACGGAGCATGAAGTTTCGTTAAAGATCAAATCAACGCCTTATGATAACGGCGGAAAGCAGGCTATTACCAACTACAAACGATTAAGATTCAATGATCATTTTTCGTTACTTCAAATTGAGTTGGAAACAGGGAGAAAGAATCAAATTCGCTCTCAAATGGAAAGCATCGGTCATCCGATTGTGGGAGATCGAAAATACGGTTCGAACTTAAGCTTCGGTCGGCTGGCACTCCACGCGAGTGAATTGGAATTTTACCACCCCGTATCGGGCGAGTTGATGCGTTTTTCAACCCCGGTTCCTAAAGAATTTTTAAAGATGGTAAGGTAAGATCTATGACAAAGTATTGGAAAAACGATAATCTGCTCCAAAACTGAGATGTCGTTTTTTTTCACACAATAGTTTTACGATTACCGACTAAAACCAAAACAGACTACGCTTTATACTACTGACAATTGACATATAAAAACCTATTCTTTTATAAAATTGCTTTAGATAGTTGAATCTGCCCCACTCTAAACAAACACTATTTTTTTGTCGATAAAGAGTTATTTATTACTTTTGCAAAATATATGAATAAATGAACATATATTTATCTAATTTGTTTAATAAAGTATTCAAAAAAATAGAAAAATAATTACATGGAAAAAGTATTAATCGTCGGCGGAGTAGCTGCCGGCGCGACAGCAGCCGCTAAAGTGAGAAGGATTTCACCCTTCGTACAGATAACCGTATTGGAAGCCGGTCCGGATATCTCTTTTGCGAACTGTGGATTACCGTATTACATAGGAGGAGATATAAAGAGTCGTTCGAAATTGATTTTACAAAGTCCGGAAAGTTTTAAGGCTCAGTACAATGTGGATGTGTTTACGCATACGCTTGTTACATCCATTGATCGAGATGCGCGTATCGTAAAAGCCAAAGACACGAGAAGCGGAGAACCCAAGGAGTTTGAATATACGAAATTGATTCTTGCGCAAGGCGGACGCCCCATTAAACCTACTTTGCCGGGTGCGGACTCACAACACGTTTTCACGTTGTGGACGCTGGAAGACATGGATAAAATCAACCATTTCATTGAAGAGAAGAAACCGCGAAAAGCGGTAGTTGTTGGTGGCGGCTTTATCGGATTGGAAATGGTTGAAGCACTTGTTAAGCGTCAAATTCAAGTTAGCGTAGTAGAAATGATGCCGCACGTGATGAGTGTAATGGATGCCGAAAATGCCGGATTTATCGAACAGGAGATGCTGGCATATGGAGTGGAGCTGTACACATCAACGAGTGTAACCGATATTCTTTCAAAAAGCGTGAAATTGGATAGTGGCAGAGAAGTTGACGCTGATATGGTACTTTTGTCAATCGGAGTACGTCCGACTCTTCAATTAGCGAAGGATTCGGGGCTCAAATTGGGCGAAGCGGGCGGACTATTGGTTAATGAGTGCCTACAAACGTCTGACCCGGATATTTTCGCGGCAGGCGATATGGTCGAAATCGAGCATCGGGTCAACGGAACCAAAGTACGTATTCCGCTTGCCGGTCCAGCAAACCGTCAGGGACGAATCGCCGCGGAAAACATCTTAGGCGGTAAACATGTTTACAAAGGTGCTATCGGGACATCCATCGTAAGGGTCTTTGAAGCGGTTGCCGGAATTACCGGACTGTCGCTCAAACAAGCCCGAAAAGCCGGAATAGCGGCAGACGCGGCAGTTGTTCACAAAGAAAACCACACAAGTTATTACCCCGGTTCGGAACCGGTTACGGTTCAACTGGTTTTCGATCCGGAGACAGGAGTGGTCTTGGGTGGACAAACCAGCGGGTACAAGGGTGCTGATCGTCGTTTGGACGTGATTGCGATGGCTGTGGCGAATAAGCTTACTGTCAGCGATTTAGCAGACATGGATTTTGCCTATTCTCCACCATTAGGAACGGCTAACGATGCAATAAATATGGCGGCTTATGTGGCTGAAAACAAAATTTCAGGATTCAGTCCTTCGGTAACTGCTTCGGAATTGGATGAATTTGTTGTAGGAAAGTCTCCTTTGTATATTGATACGAGGGACACATTTGCTTTCGAAAAATCGCATATTCAAGGGGCTCTGCATCTTCCTTTGGAGATTCTTTCATCGAAAATGGATTTACTTCCTAAAGATCGCCCCATCATTCTCTACTGTGTATCCGGAAAGGTATCGCATCAGGCATTGAGAATGCTTATGGGAGCAGGATTCAAAGATATAACAAACATCTCCGGCGGTCAGACATCATTGCAACGTCAAAAGTTAGCGGTTGATTTCAAGAATATTAAATTGGAGCTACTCCCAATCGAAAAGAAATCACTCGAAAAATCCGAAGCGACAAAAGAAGCGCAGGAAGAAAAACAGCAGCCGGTTGATCACTCTTTACCCATCGTGATTGATGTTCGAACTCCGGAAGAATTTGCCTATGGTGCCTTTCCCGATGCCATAAACATACCGCTCGATGATTTGATGAAGTGTTATGAAACTGAAATAGGGAGCAACCTGAATCGTGATGTAACTGTATATTGCGCTTCAGGAGCGCGATCCGCCTATGCCCAGCGCGTGTTGATTCAACTGGGATACACCAATGTAAAAAACGGAGGTGGTCTGATGCAGATGATGATGAGACGCAGGTAATTTGATCCGGTAAAAATCGGGTGGAAAAGTTTAATTTTATAGACCAGCTATGTAAAAGTTATTTTACATACAAGGTAAAGATTAGTAATGTATTCTCCATTGCGCAATATGAATAATAAAGGATTAAAACAGATGAAGAAAGTACTCATTCTCGGAGGTGGATTCGCGGGAGTGCAGGCTGCCATAGAGTTGCAAAAAAACAAGCAGTTTGAAGTGGTATTGATCTCAGACAGGGATTATCTTTACCTTTATCCCATATCTATTTGGGTTCCCGTACGTGGTATTAGCGAGAATAAAGTAAAACTTCCACTTGATAAAATAGCTAGAAAGCATGGATTCGAGATAGTGATTGATAGGGTTACGGGGATAAAAGCAACCGAAAATTTGGTAATTTGCAATTCTCAAACATTCGTCTATGACTATCTGATAGTGGCTTTTGGTGCTGATAAAGTGCAAATAAAAGGAATGGAGCATACCGCAACTATCTGCGGGAAACCCGAACAAACACTATCGCTTCGTGATGAGTTAGACGCGTTGTTAGCAAAAGGGAGTGGAAAGATAGCGGTTGGGTTTGGTGGAAATCCAAAAGACAAATCAGGCGTACGCGGAGGACCGGCCTTTGAGCTTATTTTTAACATAGATCATTATTTGATAAAAAAAGGTATTCGGAAAAATTATGAACTGACCATGTTTGCTCCTATGGAGCAGCCAGGCATCCGTATGGGTAAGAAAGCATCGGATATAAATCATAAAATGATGTATGACAAAGAGATATCACAACGTTACGGTAAAAAAATCACTGAATTTACAGCCAATGGCGTAATTTTCGAAGATGGTTCAAATGTTGACGCGGATATCACAATATTCATTTCAGCCGGAACGGGTTCGGCGATATTGAAAAACACAGATTTAATCCTTTCCGAATCCGGTTTTGTTCGCATAAATGAATTTACGCAAACTGTTGATTTTCCCAATGTATTTGCTGTTGGCGATGTGGCAGCTCTGGAAGGAGCGGACTGGGTTGCCAAGCAAGGGCATCTTGCTGAAGTAATGGGAAGTATAGCGGCGCATAACATCTGTGAAATCGAAAACAAAACCAACAATCTGAAAAGCTATAAAGAACACTTGAAGATACTTTGTGTGATGGATAATGGTAATGGAGCTGCTTTTGTATATCGCGACGACAAAAAAGAAATGCTGATACCTATGCCCGTTGTTGGGCATTGGATGAAAAAGGGGTGGGGACTTTATGCCAAGTGGACAAAATTGAAATACATGCCCAAAGTAGTGTAAATTAAAATAGAAGAGCTTGTTGTTTAATAATTCAATCAATAGATTTAAATATGAATACTTTTGTAATTGTACTGCTCGTAATCGTAGGGTTACTTGCGTTGCTGGTTATCTTTTCCAGAATGAAAATGAAAAATCTGTCGGATGTAGAAACTCACGCGGAAATTCTTACCCTCTCGGATGCGAACTTTGCGCATCAGTTGAAAGGAAAAGTAGTGATGGTGGACTTTTGGGCAGACTGGTGTATGCCCTGTAAGATGATGGCTCCCATTCTGAATGAAGTGGCTGATGAACTAAAAGAAGACCGAAACCGGAAAATAGCAAAATTAGATGTGGATAAAAATCAGGCTACTGCCCAAAAGTACGGCATAAGAAGTATCCCCACACTGGTAATTTTCAATGATGGAAAAGAAGTCAGCCGAATTGTCGGGGTAAAGAATAAGCGTTTTTTATTGGATGAGCTTCGAAAAATCTGATTCGCTATTTTAGCATCATTCCGCTTAGTAATCGTCCGGATTTAATTCCCAGTCTGCGAGCCGAAAAAAATCTCTCCTGATCCGTGTAGGTACAAAAGGATGATAGGTGGATGTTGCTCTCCGGAATGCCACATTCAAGCAATGTGTGTTTATTGGCTTCCCAAAGATCGAGATAGGGCTTTCCATTCTTAAACCGAAAAAATTGGGTTGTCTTGAATCCTTCTTTTTCAAAAGCGTCAATCAATTCATCTCCGACTTCGTAAACAGCGAGAGAGATAGAAGGACCCATCACGGCGATTATGTCGGCAACACTGCTACCGTAAGTCGAAACAACGGCTTGGATGACATGAAACGGTATTCGTGAACACGTACCCCTCCAACCGGCGTGGATGGTCGCAACTACTCTCTTTATAGGATCACAGAGCAAAATAGGAACACAGTCGGCAGTCGTAACACAGATGCATTGATTGGGTCGGTTGGTAATTAAAGCGTCAACTCCGCGTAATCTGTTGGTTCGGGTCTCGACATCTTGTGTTAGAAATTCTTCATCTATACACAATACGGAGTTTTCGTGTGTCTGGTACGGAATGTGAAGTTGATGCCGTTGAAGACCAATTTCTCCACATAATAGGGTAAAATTTGTTTCAATATTTTCAGAATTATCGCCGGAATATAGCCCCAGATTAAGTGAATTGTAGTTCCCGGAACTGACACCGCCTTTGCGGGTTGATGTGAAGCCCAATACATTCTCGAGTAAGTCGAACGCGGGATATCGAATAATATCAAGGGAGGATTGCTCCCCTTTTTGAAAGACAGAATCCTCTCTTTTGCTATTCCTGCTCATCCCAGCCGATACCTTTGTATTTGCTTATATCATCGTCATCGTTATCTTCTGTATCGTCATCCCCATCTTCTTCATTTCCGTCAAAATCTTCTTCATCTTCATCCGTATCTTCTTTCCGATAAACATCCACCGGAAGATGGGAAATCTCTACAATTTTATTGCTTTCCTGATTCAGTTCTTCCCAAATCATATCTTTCAGTTCATCAATCCCCATACCACTTACGGATGAGATAAACACCGTTTTAACGTCATTTGGAATTTCTTCTTTCATCTGTCGAATCAACTCATCATCCAACATATCGCATTTCGAAACAGCTAAAATTCGCTGTTTATCAACGAGTTGTGGGTTGTATTTCTCAAGCTCGTTCAGCAGTATTTCATAATCTTTCCGGATGTCTTGGCTATCGGCAGGAATCATAAAAAGCAAAATGGAATTTCGTTCGATATGTCTTAAGAATCTCAAGCCCAATCCTTTTCCTTCGGAAGCTCCTTCGATGATTCCGGGAATATCAGCCATTACGAACGATTGCTCACTTCGATGGCTTACGATACCGAGATTGGGAACAAGTGTGGTAAAAGGATAATCGGCAATCTCAGGTTTAGCGGCAGAAACTACGGAGAGTAAGGTTGATTTTCCGGCGTTCGGAAGTCCTACCAATCCCACGTCAGCAAGTATTTTCAGCTGCAAGATAACAGTTTTCTCGGTACGGGGTTCGCCCGGTTGAGCATAGCGGGGCGCCTGATTGGTCGCTGTGCGAAAATGCCAATTTCCCTTTCCGCCTCGTCCGCCTTTCAGTAATATTACTTCTTGACCATCTTCCTTCACATCACAAAGAAAATCACCCGTTGCGCCATCATAAACAACCGTTCCGAGTGGGACTTCGATAATTTGATCTTTTCCGTCTTTCCCGAAGCTTCTACTACGACTTCCACCTTCGCCATCGCCGGCATACAGGTGTTTGGCAAACTTCAAATGAAGCAATGTCCACAAGTTTTTATTCCCACGTAAAATAATATGACCGCCACGTCCTCCGTCTCCACCATCCGGTCCGCCTTTGGGAATGTATTTGGCGCGGTAGAAATGCGCGGAACCGCCCCCCCCTTTTCCCGAACGGCAAAATATCTTTACATAATCAACAAAATTCGATCCGGCCATAAAAATTAGACATTGTTATTAACAAATTACGATTGATTTTTAAGCAATTACATCATCCACAGCGTTCACGATTCTTCCGAAAATTTCGTCAATCGTCCCCATGCCGTGTATGCCGACATATTTTCCGATGTTTTGATAGAAATCGGTTACAGGTTTCGTCTGGTTGTTGTAAACTTCCAATCGTTTTTGTGCCGTTTCTAAATTGTCATCACTTCTACCGGACGTTTTACCACGAAGTAAAAGCCGATCAATAAGCTCTTGCTCTTCTACTTGTAGATCAAGTAAAATATCCGTTTCTTCGCCCCGTTCTTTGAAGAGTGCTTCTAAGGCTTCAGCCTGCGCGATAGTTCGCGGAAACCCATCCAATGCGACCCCCACCGTATTTTGGTCTAAATTGTCCAACTTGTGAGCAATTATTTCAATGATCGTTTCATCAGGTACGAGTTTACCGTTCAAGATGAAGGTGTTCGCGTATTTTCCCAACTCCGTACCATCGGCAATTTCTTTGCGCAACAAATCGCCTGTAGAAATATGCTGAAGATTGTATTTCGTTATCAGCAGATTGCTTTGAGTACCCTTTCCACTTCCGGGAGCGCCACAGATAATAATGTTAAGCATTTTTGGCAAATTTAATTGTATAAGTAATAGAAAAGAATTATTTTAATAATTTTTGAGTATTATTTTGAGATGGATTTTGTCTTTTTTCGAGGGCGTTTAGCGGGCTAAATAAGTGATAAAAAAGGCGAAAGACACTCAAAACAAACTCATTCTTAATACACAAATGCAATTAAAATATTAAAAGAATTCTTTTGTGTTACTTGATTTAGATATTGATTTTGAATCAATTTTAAGTTGAGAATCTCTATTAAAAGAGGAATATGTATGAAAATTTATTCCGTAACCGTGTAGATATCTTTCAAATTTCGCCCGTAACCGTCGTAATCCAAACCATACCCCACTATAAAATCGTTTGGAATTTTCATTGCCGTGTAATCGACTGTTATATCACGCTGAAGAGCTGCGGGTTTTTGCAAAAACGTAACGACCCTTATGCTTTTCGCGCCTTTTGATTCAAGTGATTTGATGATTTTCTCCATCGTGATGCCGGTATCTACAATGTCCTCCACTACGACCACGTTTCGGTCAACTACGCTTTCGTTAAGTCCCATCACTTCTTTGACGGTTCCGGTAGTGAAAAGTCCTTCGTAGGAAGACAATTTAATGAAAGTTATTTCACAGGGGATATCAACCGTTTTCATCAAATCTCCAGCAAACATAAAGGCGCCGTTCAGAACGCAGATAAAAATAGGATTTTTGTCGGCTAAGTCATGATTGATGGCTTCAGCTACTTTTGCGACAGCTGCTTGAATTTCTTCGTGTGGTATAGAGAGCCGGAATTTTCTATCTTTAATTGTGATTTCTTTCATACAAAGGACTAATTTAAAAATTAAAGTTCAAAATTAAGAAAAAAAATGCAACCGCAAGCTAACTTTTCACAGATATAGCTGAAAATGGAAATATAGCCCACTTATTAGCCCGTTATAAAAAATATCCTGTGATTATTTTTGGAAATAGCGTAAATATTTCTACCTTTGCATCCGCAATTTTAGATTACTCCTTGAAATTTTGGCGAGATAGCTCAGTTGGTTAGAGCGCATGATTCATAATCATGAGGTCGGGGGATCATGCCCCCCTCTCGCTACAAAAAAAAAGAAGCTGTATTTTTCGGATACAGCTTCTTTTTTATTCCATGTATGGTAAGATCGGTTATACCGATCCCCCCATCTTACTTGCCTACCTAAATCGGTTTATTCCCAAGCAGCATCTGCCATTCGTTTATAACCACTATATCGCCATTTGGCATTTTCTTCTGCCACTTTGAATAATTCCTGTGCTTCGGCAGGGAATTGCTTCATCAAGGATGTGTAGCGAACTTCGAGTTGCAAGAAGTCTTGGAATTTAGTCCAATCCGGTTCCTTACTATCCAACTGCATTGGGTTTTTACCTTCATCTTGCAGACGTGGGTCAAAACGGTACAAATGCCAGTATCCACATTCAACGGCTAATTTTTGTTCGGTTTGCGCTTTGCCCATTCCGGCGCGTAATCCGTGGCTGATACAGGGCGAATAAGCGATTACTATGGATGGGCCATCGTATTGTTCCGCTTCGCGAATTGCTTTCAACGTCTGTAATTGACTGGCACCCATAGCCACTTGTGCTACATAAACGTAACCGTAAGTGGCCGCGATCATACCTAAATCTTTTTTGCGGATACGTTTCCCGGCAGCGGCAAATTTGGCTACTGCTCCTACCGGAGTTGATTTTGACGCCTGCCCACCTGTATTTGAATATACTTCAGTGTCAAGTACGAGTATATTTACATTCTTTCCGGATGCTATCACGTGATCCAACCCGCCAAATCCGATATCGTAAGCCCAGCCGTCTCCACCGATAATCCATTGCGAGCGTTTCACAAGGTATTGCTTTAACCCGAGTATTTGTTGACATTGTTCGCAGGAACAGGCTTTCAGCAATGGAGTTATTTTGGCTTCCAAAGTTAAGGTAGCTTCTCCATCAAAACGATTTTCGATCCATTCGCCGAATAAGCCTTTCAGCTCATCAGAGCAACAATTACCCTCTATCGCTTCCTTCATGATACGGACAAGGCGCGCCTGCATTTTTTCTTCGGCAAGTACCATACCCATCCCAAACTCGGCATTGTCTTCGAACAACGAGTTAGCCCAAGCCGGTCCGCGTCCGTCAATTCCGGTCGTATAAGGCGTAGATGGAGCGGAAGCGGAGTAGATTGAGCTGCAACCTGTCGCGTTGGCTATCATCTGACGGTTTCCATACATTTGAGTTATCAATTTCACATAGGGGGTCTCGCCACAACCCGAACAAGCACCGGAGAACTCAAACAGCGGAGTTGCGAGCTGTGTATTTTTCACGTTGCCTTTTACGTTTACCAGGTGTTGCTTGGAAGAAACCTTTTCGGCGCAATAGTCCCAGTTAACTTGATTGGGCTTCTGACCTTCAATTGGCATCATTTTCAGCGCATTACCATTTTTATTTCCCGGACAGACATCAACACAATTGCCACAATCCATGCAATCTAATACGTCCACTTGGATGCGGTATTTCATGCCGGCAAAGTCTTTACCGTTCGCTTTTATGGTTTCTTCCGAGAATGGCGCATTTGCCAGTTCGGTCTCATCCAGCACAAATGGACGGATGGCAGCGTGCGGACAAACGTAGGCACATTGGTTACACTGGATACAGTTTTCAGGAATCCATTCCGGCACGAAAGAAGCAACACCGCGTTTTTCAAACTTGGTTGTTCCCTGTGTCCACGTTCCGTCTTCACGTCCGGTAAAGGTAGATACAGGCAGACTGTTCCCGTTTTGAGCATTTACCGGGCGAACGATGTCTCGTATAAATCCGGGTACGTTGTCTTCTACGATTTCTTCTTCGGGCAGGTCTTTCCATTCAGCGGGGATTTCGACTTGTACGTATTCACCGCCGCGGTCAACCGCCGCGTAATTCATTTTTACTATTTCTTCCCCTTTTTTACCATAGGATTTAACGATAGCTTTTTTCATTTGTTCTACAGCCATATCGTACGGAATCACGTTGGTAATTTTGAAAAACGCGGATTGCAGAATAGTATTGGTACGGTTTCCCAAACCGATTTCAACCGCGATATTGGTGGCATCGATGATGAAAAGCCGAATGTTGTTCTGCGCGAAATAGCGTTTGATATGAACGGGAAGATGAGTTTTGACTTCATCGGCATTCCACACCGTATTTAATAAAAAAGTGCCGTTCTTTTTCAATCCTTTCGTTACGTCATACAGTCTCAGATAGGCTTGAACGTGGCAGGCTACGAAGTTTGGTGTATTTACGAAGTAGGTGGAACGAATAGGCGAATCGCCAAAACGCAAGTGAGAACAGGTAAATCCGCCCGATTTCTTACTGTCGTATTCAAAATAGGCCTGCGAATATTTATTGGAATTATCACCAATGATTTTGATCGAATTTTTGTTTGCTCCAACTGTTCCATCAGCTCCTAATCCGTAAAATTTAGCTTCGTAAATGCCTTCGCCACCCAACGCGATCTCTTCGCCCAGTGGAAGGGATGTAAAGGTAACATCGTCCACGATACCTACCGTAAAACGATTGCGCGGAGTCGGCAATGACAAATTCTTGTAAATAGCGAATACTTGAGCCGGTGTAAAGTCCTTGGAAGATAGTCCGTAGCGACCGCCTACCACTAACGGCTGATTCTCTGTCCCGTACAACGCGTCCTTTATATCCAAATAGAGCGGTTCTCCATTTGCTCCCGGCTCTTTGGTACGGTCAAGGACACAGATACGATTAGCCGTTTTAGGAAGAACCGACAAGAAATGTTTTGCTGAAAAAGGACGGTACAGGTGAACGGAGATAAGTCCTACTTTTTCGCCATTTTCAATCAAATAATCGATCCCTTCGCGGATAGCTTCGGTAGCTGATCCCATAGCGATAACTACACGGTCGGCTTCCGGATCGCCATAATAATCGAATAATCCGTATTTACGACCGGTAACTTCTGCTAATTTATCCAAGTAATCTTCTACGATTGCGGGAAGCGCATCGTAAAAAGGATTGGAAGCCTCGCGCGCCTGGAAGTAGATATCCGGATTTTGAGCGGTACCGCGTGCAACCGGATTTTCCGGATTCAGAGCTCTATCTCTAAATGCCTGAAGTGAATCTTGATCTACCAAATTTTGAACTGCTTGCGCGTCTATTTCTTCAATCTTTTGGATTTCATGGGAAGTACGGAATCCGTCGAAAAAATGAACAAAAGGAATGCGTGATTTGATAGATGCCAAATGAGCTACGGCAGCCAGGTCCATAACTTCCTGTACCGAACCTGTCGCGAAAAGCGCACATCCGGTCTGACGAACTGCCATAACATCCTGATGATCTCCGAAGATAGAGAGCGCTTGTGCCGCCAACGAACGAGCTGACACGTGGTAAACACCCGGAAGTAGCTCGCCGGCTACCTTATACATGTTGGGTATCATCAAAAGTAAACCCTGTGAAGCAGTGAAAGTAGTCGCTAAAGTTCCGGCTTGCAATGCTCCGTGCATGGCAGCGGCTGCTCCGGCTTCGGATTGCATTTCTTCTACGAGAACAGTTTCGCCAAACATGTTTTTTCGACCGGACGCGGCCCATTCGTCCACGTATTCTGCCATGGTGGATGAGGGCGTGATGGGATATATGGACGCTACTTCGCTAAAGATGTAAGCGATATGAGCCGCAGCTTGGTTCCCATCACAGGTAATAAATTTCTTTTCTTTTCCCATTGTATTTATGATGTATTTGTTGTGATTTCAAGTTTTACGAGACTAAGTTAATCGTACGTATATCGCGTATAAAATAACGTGTTCATATTTCTGTTCTGTTAATACAAAAAGCCTAACAACCATACCGGTATCTCATGTCTTGCACCGAGACCGGGACTAACATTATCTACCGCATAGAAAACTCCCGGATTAATTTTGATATTTTCTAAACTGTCCACGTATTTGAAATTTTGTTTTCCATCAACTAAAAAATCCGTATGCTTCTTCCCGAAATTTACCTTGTGACGAGCATGAAGCGCATTGTAGAGAAATGTCCGCCGTTCACACGCAACGTCAATGTTGTTAGCCAGCGCGTGCATGATATTCGTATTCTGTGGAAAAACCGTTTTCGGTTTTTTAGGATAAGTCTCTCCCAAAGTGTAGAGCATATTGAGCAACCGCGCGTCTCGCAGGTACTTGATGTAATTCATTACGGTAAAGCGAGAAGTCTGAATATCGTCGCTTAACTGGCTTACATTTAGGGTGCAAGGAGCACACTGTATTACCAAATTCAATAATTTCCTAATTTTTGCCAGGTATTTAGATTCTATCTGTTTAATAAGCAATATATCTACTTCCACCATCATGTTGATGGTCTTTAGCAGATTCTCGCCATAATTTCTCGTCTCCAAAAAAAAAGGATAATATCCGTAGCGAAGATAATCCGAAAAATGATCGAGAGGATTAACCGCGTCGGTAATTTTTTTCGCTATTTCTTTTTGATTTTTAATTATTTCGTCTAAGGTATATGCCTGAAAACAATTACCTGATTTTAGATTCAAAAACTCCCGAAAAGAAAATCCCTGTAAGTTGTACATCGCGACAATATCCTTCAAGTCATCATTGTCATCCAACAGTCGCATAACGGATGAGCCTGTAAAAATAATCTGCAATTCGGGATAATGGTGGTAACAAATCCGAAGTTCTTCTGACCAATTTTCATATTTAAAAATCTGATCAAGTAGCAACGTACGCCCCCCACCACGATAAAACTTACCGGCAAACTCCACAAGTGTATGAATCGTAAAATACAAATTATTGAAATTCACGTACAAGCAACGCTCGTCATGGATGCCGTAATGTTCTTTAGCAAACTGAAGAAGAAAAGTCGTTTTACCGATGCCTCGCGTTCCTTTTATACCTATCAACCGGTGTGTCCAGTCGATCTCGTCAGTCAATAACCTCCTTACCGGCGCGTCAACCTGTTGTACCAAATATTGGTGTGTTTTGTATAAACTTTCCATCGGTTCAAATAGCGTACAAAAATAGGAATAATATTTGATTTTGCAAAGTCGAGTTTGCAAAACAAAAACTTTTAATATTGTTTAAATATTTTTTTTCGAGGGCAACGTAAGAAACCGTAAAAATCGTTTATACCACTTACTTATTCGGACTAAATTTATAAAATCTATTTGCTGACCTTTATTCCATAAATTTTTTCAAACCGAGCTTTTATGCTGTCAAATTTACCTTTAGAGACCGCGAAAGTAATTTCACAAGTCATTTCGAATTTCTGATGAGACACTTGCAAGTCAAATTCTTTTACCAAGCGAGAAACTTCACTCATCAGCTCATAAGGGAAGTGGATTGTTAGTGGTTTTTCAATTTTTCTTTCAATTATCGTAGCGTGGCGGAAGGCGTCCGCGGTTGCTTCTTTGTACGCGGTTACCAATCCGCCGGTGCCCAACAAAATACCACCAAAATAGCGAACGACAATAATCAAGATGTCCGTCAATTCGTATGAATTTATCTGTCCGAGAATGGGGCGTCCTGCTGTACCGGAAGGCTCGCCATCATCATTTGAGCGATAATCAATCCGTTCTTCGCCCAACATATAGGCATAGCAGACGTGACGAGCATCGAAATACTCTCTTCGATATACTTCCAGCGTTGATTTGACCTGCTCAACGTCACGGACAGGAATTGCGAAAGATAGGAATTTGCTGCCCTTTTCCTTGTAAATACCGGAAGATACGGAAGATATTGTCTTGTAAGTGTCGTTCGTAATCATCTAATCTAAAGCAGATTGCCTGTCGGCGTACAGATATTTCATCTTCAGGAGAATCAAGCACGAATGGGATGATTCAAGAAATTCGTTCAATCTTTGCTCCCAGTGCATTCAATCTTTGGTCGATGTTTTGGTAGCCACGATCAATTTGTTCGATGTTTTCGATAATGCTGGTTCCATTTGCCTCCATCGCCGCGATAAGAAGCGCGATTCCTGCCCGAATATCCGGCGAACTCATTTTAGCCGGTCGAAGGTATAGGGAATTACCAAGACCGATGACGGTTGCCCGATGTGGATCGCAAAGAATGATTTGCGCCCCCATGTCTATTAGTTTATCGACAAAAAACAAGCGACTCTCGAACATTTTCTGATGAATCAAAACACTTCCTTTGGCTTTTGTGGCTATTACCAAAAAGACACTCAGCAGGTCAGGGGTAAGTCCGGGCCAGGGCGCGTCTGCAATAGTCATGATAGAGCCGTCGATAAAGGATTCAATGGTATAACTTTCCTGACTCGGGATAAAAACATCTTCTCCCCGTCGTTCGAGCGTAATTCCCAAACGACGGAAACTGTCAGGAATCAGCCCAAGCTCATCGAAACCAACATTTTTAATCGTAATTTCGGAACCGGTCATAGCGGCCATGCCGATGAAACTGCCTACCTCAATCATGTCCGGCAAGATGACGTGTTCGCATCCATGGAGTGCTGATACACCTTGTATCGTCAGCAGGTTTGAGCCAATACCGGAGATATTGGCGCCCATTCGATTCAGCATTTTACAAAGTTGCTGAAGATATGGTTCGCACGCGGCGTTGTAAATGGTAGTAATCCCTTCGGCAAGCACGGCTGTCATAACGATATTGGCTGTACCGGTTACTGACGCTTCGTCGAGTAGCATGTAGGTACCTTTCAGTTTTTCCGCTTTAATTCGATACAGTTTTTTGTCCGCATCAAAATAAAAATCAGCACCTAATTTTTGTATCCCTACGAAATGTGTATCCAAGCGTCTTCTGCCTATTTTGTCGCCTCCCGGCTTAGGAATGACCGCTGTTCCGTATCGTGCTACCAGTGGTCCGACTATCATCACGGAACCTCGTAAAGAAGAGCTTTCGGTATAATAATCTTCGGTTTGTAGATAATCTAAATTAATTCTTTCTGCTGTAAAACGGTATGTATTTTCTGCAAGGTACTCTACCGTTACACCCATTTTCCCTACAAGTTTTATCAGATTCGACACATCTAAAATATTGGGGATATTGCTAATCGTAACGGGTTTGTCGGTCAGTAAAATCGAACAAATCACCTGTAAAGCCTCATTCTTGGCTCCTTGGGGCACAATGGAGCCGCTTAATTTCCGCTTACCTTCTATCTTGAACGTTGACATTTATTATTGCAAGTTGTTTTTCTTTATCGTAAAAAAAAAATATTTCAGGTGTTTACAATTTATTCTTTTACATTAAGAACACACGGAACAAGCTATTAATCATCCCCTTGTGTGTCAAAGTTATTTTTACATGGCTGTTTCATACGATTTAGCAATCGGATGACGTGGCACAAACCAAAATTTACTAAAAAAAAGAGACTTTGTATGCATTAGCCTGCTCACTTACTTTTTTTACTTCTATTTTGACTTGAATTATTTTGATTCTTCTTCGGGTGAAGGACTTCCCTGCTTTCCATCAATTTCAGGATGTCGGAGGAGATATCGAGCTTGCCTTTTGAGAGTTCACGTAAATCATCAAAGATTTTCTTGTCATCTACCACTTCTTTATTCCAAGTAAGAAAACATTTTTTCATCTGGTTGGCGAGCAGGCGGATTAGTTCGTTCTTGGTATCGCCTTCGGGATATTCAGAAACTCGTTCGATCATATCTTCTAAATTCCGACCATAGTGCATGTAAGTAATCTTCGAGTTTTTGTACGGAATTGTTTCGGGACGTTCGTAGAGATTTTCAGCCTTTACGATTTCATACGGATAATCAATATCCAGACGGAATTCGGACATAATGGCGACATGATCCCACAGTTTGTGCTTAAAGTCGTTGACATCCCGCAGATAAGGGAATAGGTTTCCCATGATGTTAATAATCATGTTCACACACCGAGTACGCTCTTCGCGCTCATCGATGGTTAGCGCATGTTCAATCATTCGTTGAATGTTGCGCCCGTATTCAGGCATAATCAGCTTGCCTTGTAGAGTCGAATAGTTCATAATTTAGGTTTGGTTTTTAGTTTTTAGTTTTTCGTACCGACATCATTATTAACCAGGCGGGTTAATAACGACATTTTTTACGTGTCAAAGTATTCATAAACAGCTATTTGTGTAGAATAATATCACGTTATATTAGTGTCGGGTTAATATCACTTTTCCTTGACTAAGTAAATCAATGTCGGGAAGTGATCGCTATAGCCATTCAGCCAAACACCTCCCGCGTGTGTGCGTAAAGGGCTTCCTTTATAGCTTCCTTCTTGCTGAATCAGAAAATTTTTGTTGAATATCTCCGCTTTCCAGAACCGTAATTTCGTATTGTCATTGTGTAGAAAAGGCTTGGAAATAATGATTTGATCAAACAAATTCCATTGATTGTTATAGGCTAATGAGCCTACTCCGCTATCAAGAATACGCCACATCGGATTGTACAGTCCTTTTTCGGGAACGTCATCCCTGTTTTTCTTCGCGTCGAGAATTTTTGCCGCACTTTCGTTAAACGGGTCGTCGTTAAAATCACCCATTATAATAATTTTCGCGTTCGCGTCTTGCCGGTACAGTGAATCCGCTATGTGCTTTGAAAGTGCCGCCGCGGCATTTCTTTTGGGAGCTGACGCTTGTTCGCCCCCAATTCGGGAAGGCCAATGACCCACTATGACGTGAATCTTTTCGTTGAGCAAATAGCCGCTGACAAGCAACTGATCACGAGTGAGCAAGGTGGTGTCTTCCGGGAAATTTAAACGATATGACTTGCTTGCCGAGACTACAAAATCTCTGGGATTATACAGCAATCCTACGTCTACACCCCGCCTGTCAGGACTATCGTAATGTACAATCCGGAGAGTCCTGTTCGCGATGGTCGGTTCTTTGACCAAATCTTCGAGTACACCACGATTTTCAATTTCCGACACCCCCAAAATAGAAACACCTCTTGGAGTAACATCTTGTCCGATTTGAGAAATCGCGTATGCCATGTTCTTCAATTTGGCTTTGTATTTGAGACTCGTCCAATGCATTGAACCATCGGGAAGAAATTCTTCATCCAAATTTGCTTGATTAATTGTATCGAATAAATTTTCTAAATTGTAAAAACCTACTCCTAGTACTTGTAGGGCTACTTTGTTGTCGGATACAGCCGGCTTCGTCGCCCCACAAGATATCAAGATAACCCCCATCATGAATGAGCCAATCGTATAAATAAGATGCTTCATAATTTTATAGATAATATTTTCAACTAACAAAATTAAGAAAAAATACAAGAAAAAAAAATGAATTTGTAAAATTTAAAGCATTGGCAAATTTGCTTGCTTATTCAAAAATACGAAAGAAAACCGTACATTTGTATAAAATTACCTGCCCATGAAAAATGTCTGTGTTTACTGCGCGTCCAGTAGTCAAATAAATGCCGTTTACGTTGAAACCGCAAAAAAATTAGGAACTTTTTTAGCTGAAAACGACATGCAACTGATATATGGCGGTGGCTCTGTAGGCTTAATGGGGGTGCTGGCTGACAGTGTACTTAAAAACGGGGGAAAGGTAACGGGAATAATCCCGCGTTTTATGGTCGAAGTAGAGTGGCAGCATGATGGTTTGACTGAACTTGTCTTGACGGAATCCATGCACGAACGGAAGGAACAGATGGCTTTGAGGAGCGATACAGTGGTAGCACTACCGGGTGGATACGGAACTATGGAAGAGTTGCTGGAAATCATCACATGGAAACAGCTCGGAATTTATAAAAACCCGGTAATCATCGTAAATGTAAATGGTTATTTCAACCACCTGTTGGCACAATTCGAACAAGCGGCTGACGAGTTGTTTATGCGAAAACAACATTTGGATTTGTGGACGGTTGTAGAAACAGCCGAGCAAGCCATCGAAGCTATCAACTACAGCAAGCCGATTGATGTGGATATGCGGCTTTTCGCTAAAATATGAAAGGGACGGAACTCCGATTATTAATTGCATATTTATACAAAAAAAACAACACAATTTACAATCAATCGTGCCAGACAGCATTTTACACACAGACAAAAGCAGTACAGCTCATTTGAGAAATGATTCTGTATCCCTACCGGGAGACAGTCGCTCCGGTTCGGAATCTACTCGTTCGACAGATACAAAATCTGTGGCAAGCTCAACTCCAACCGTAATACAGAAAGGTGCCGAACATGCTTCATCCCCAATGTCAGAATCATCGAATAATCAACCACGGGGTGTCCGTAGTACCCATTCTTTTGCTAATGATTCAACGGTATTCGATGACAGTCTTGCAGCCTCTGATTCAGCCCGAAACGCAGATGCGCTTTCCACGACAAACACAATTGTAGGAATGGATGGTATCCCACACCCGTCGCTCCCTGCTACGGAATCTTGGACTTTCATGGTAATTATGATACTCTTTTTGTTTTTAGTAGCAGGGATTCTTCAATCAGCGGAGAGCTTTACCCGAAACTTCAAATCATTCTTTTCAAAAAAAGACCCCGTCAAATTAATAGAAAGTCCTACGAGCAATTCTGCTCAATATCAGATTTTTATTACGTTATTTTCAATAATCGTATTTGCATTCTCAACCTATCTATACCTGTATAAGATGCAGGGTAATTTTGACATACGTGGTTTTGGCGTATTGCTACTCGTATTCGTAGGGGTGTATTTATTAAAAAATCTGCTGTTTGAAGTCGTGGGGAATACTTTTTTCAATCAACACACTACCAGAATGTACAAAAGTATGTATTTCAGCATGACTAATGTGCTTGCCATACTTATCTTTCCGCTTACCATTTTATACATTTACCAACCTGTAAGTTGGCAAACGCCCCTAATCGTGGCTGTTTTAGTATTAGTCGGGATGTTTTATATCATTCTGATTATTAAACTATTTCAAATATTTTATACCAAATTTTTAGTTTTGTTCTACATTTTTTTGTATCTTTGCACGCTCGAAATTTTACCGATTTTAATCCTGATTCGTGTTTGCACAACGATTATGTAGTTTGTTTAACAAAAATAGAACAAAGCCTTGAAAATCAAAAAAATACTTATATCTCAACCTCGACCTCAAACGGAAAAATCACCTTATTTTGACATTATTGACAAGTATAATGTGAAGATTGATTTCCGACCTTTTATCAAAGTTGAACCCATTTTAGTCAAAGAGTTCAGAACCCAACGTATAAATATTCTGGATCATACCGCGGTAATATTCAATGCCCGCCACGGAATCGATCATTTCTTCCGTCTTTGTGAAGAAATGCGCGTAACAGTTCCTGAAACGATGAAATATTTCTGTGTTTCCGAGACAGTCGCCTTGTATTTGCAAAAGTACATCCAATACCGGAAACGGAAAATTTTCTTTTCTCAATCCGGAAAATTTTCAGATTTACCGCTTCTATTCAACAAGCATTCCGAGGAGAAATTTCTGTATGTTACTTCCGATGTGAGAAACGAAGAGACCATGACTATTCTCGAAAAATCCAAGATTGCTTTTGCGCAAGCAATCATGTATAAAACGGTTAGTAATCAGCTATCGGTTAAAGAATTGCAGGCTTACGACATGTTGATTTTCTTCAGTCCGGCCGGTATCAAATCGCTGTTAGAGAATGCTCCGGATTTTGCTCAAGGAGATATTCAAATCGGCTGTTTTGGCACCAATACGGCATTCGCGGTACGCGAAGCAGGTCTAAGATTGGATTTGGAAGCACCGTCGCCCGGTTTCCCGTCCATGACCATGGCGCTGGAAAACCACCTGAAAGAAGACCGTAAATCAAACGGGAAGAAATAAAAAACGAATTCTTACCAAAATAACATATCCCGATTGTGCTGTTTTTAGTACTTTTGGGATATTTCTTTCTCATGCAAAATTCGTTTCCCAAAAAAGAACATTTATACGGTGTGAAAGCAGTAGAAACACTTCATACCCAAGGAAAAGCGTTTATCGGTTATCCGTTTCGAGTTGTGTTCTTGATGGTAAGCGAAGAAGATGAAACAATTGCGGCACGCGCGATGGTCAGCGTTTCTAAAAAGCGATTTAAATCCGCTGTTGCCAGAAATCGGATCAAACGACTAATACGTGAATCCTATCGGCTGAATAAACCTGTGTTGGTTCAATTTGCTACTGAAAACAAGCTGAATATCCACCTTTCATTTCAATACGTCTCGAACGAAATGCCAACTTTCGGCGATTTGAACGAAAAAATGAATCGATCTCTTGACAAACTGATAAAAATTATTTCAAATTTAACCCCTTCCGATAATGCGTACGATTAGAAAAATACCGGAGTTCATCGTTTTACTACCGGTCTATTTTTATCGGTACGCCATCTCTCCACTCACACCGCCATCATGCAGATATACGCCAACATGTTCGCAATACGCGATTGACGCGGTAAAAAAGCACGGCATTTTGAAAGGAATATATTTGGGGACAAAACGGATATTGAGCTGTAATCCCTGGGGTGGAAGCGGTTATGATCCGGTGCCGGAAGAATTTACGTGGAGGAGAAAAAACAATGCTTTATCTCCTTCCGAAAAAGAAAACAACACAACTACGTAGTACAAATCCATATTTACAAAAAAACTTTCTAAAAAAAGCAAAAAGAACTTTCACGTGTGCTTGAACACCACGGTAAAAAAACAAGAAGTATGAAAAAACAAGTTTCTGTAACCTACATGGTTTTCGGGCTCCTATTTACAGCCTGTCTGGTTATCGCCAACATCGTTGAGCAAAAACTGATTAACATCGGTTCCATTGAAGCCACTGCCGGCTTGCTAATTTTTCCCATCTCTTACATCGTCAACGACATTATCGCCGAAGTTTGGGGCTACCGAAAAGCCCGGCTGATTATTTGGTGGGGATTTTTGATGAATTTTCTGGCAATCATCGTGTTTCGCCTCAGCATCATCGTTCCCGGTTCCGAAAATTTTACCCATCAGGAAGCTTTCGCGCTTGTGCTTGGTAATACACAGCGGATTACTATTGCCAGTTTTATCGCCTTTCTTATTGGGTCCTTCTTGAATGCCTTTGTTATGAGCAAAATGAAACTTTTTCAAAAAGGAAGAAATTTCTCGATTCGGGCGGTCGTTTCGACTCTTATAGGCGAAGGTGCCGATTCGCTGGTTTTCTTTAGCATCGCGTTTTCAGGCGTAATTCCCAACAACGATTTGTGGATGCTGATACTTACACAGACAGCCATGAAAACCGGATACGAAATACTGGTGTTGCCGTTTACCAATCGCATTGTAAAATGGGTAAAAAGGAAAGAAGAAGAAAACACATTCGATACGAATATTTCTTACAATCCATTCAAGATTAAAGAAATATAACTTTATTCCCGAAAAGAATTTATTCCTCCAAAAGAGAACGAAAAGACGGATTATTCAACACGTTAGCCAACTGAATTCCCGCGCTGAAAAGCCGGGAATCAATATCATCGTTAAATTGATACATATAGTTATAGGCATTCAGATTCGTATAGTCGTAGGCGTAAATTTTCTCGCGCAGTTTGTAGGTTTCCCAAATAGCTTCAGTAAGGGTTTGTTTTTGAAATTTCTTCTTTTCGTGGGCAAATTTATCCCGGATGTATTGGCTGTATTCAGCATAAGACATCTTTTGAAGCTCAAAAATTTGCGTATCCCACAACTGATGCAAGCGTATATCCCGACAAAACCAACTGACGTATATCGTGTTTCCGCCAAGGTCTTCTTCCCGTCCTAGATGCATCGGCTGAAATAAATCTCCGACAAAATGAACAAGAAATTTCAGTGCTTCCGTGTTGGTATTATCTTTTTTTCGAACCTGAAAAAGGCTGTCGAGCGCGAAGAATAGGTGTTCGCCTTCCGACTTCGGATTGTTAAGCAGAAATTTTAATTCAGCTTGCGACATATTGTCTTTCAGGTTTTGAAAATGCCAATTGTAACTGTACGCGTAAGATTTATCGCTTCGTACCTCATCCGCCCATGTAGAAAGATAAATCATCCCCCTTTTTCCCAATATCCTATCCACATTTTTGCGGGTACGACAATTCAGATTCTCATACGCGATATCCGCGATAATGCGATGTCCGATTGCATCAAAAGCAAAAGCGGAAATAGCAATCTCGACAAACAGAAAAGAAAGTATTAATTTGGTCTTCATGTTTTTAATTTATTTGTTTACAAAGAGTATTGGATACAGTTCACAGAACATTTTCAGGTTTGAATAAGATGTTACACAACGATTTACAAACTTACTATTTTCAACAAAAATAGTGATATTTTTTCGACTTGTATAAATTTCAACAATAATCCTACCGGTATATTTGTGAATAATCCTACCCAAATTTAAGAAAGGATTCCGATGTTAAAAGGCACACAAAAGGAAATTTTACTATCTTTGTAGTTTATTTTTTTCACAAAAATAACACTGTCAAACACTTGAATTACGGACGGTCGGTGTTTTTAATTTTTAGAAGTCTAAAAAATGGGCGGATTTACAAAATGGATTACGGGTGGACTTGGTTTTGTGCTGGGTGGTCCGATTGGGGGAATAATTGGTTTTGCAATTGGCTCGTTGATAGACAGCTCGTCACAGTTTATCAATTCCGAAGAATATCAACAACAGGAAAGACAAGGTAAAAATCCGTATGGAAAAACGGCTGAGGGCGACTTTAAAATGTCGCTACTCGTGCTGATTGCCTGTGTGATGAAAGCCGACGGAAGTCCACAGAAGAAAGAGCTTGATGTCGCTAAGCGGTTTTTGCTGGCTAACTTCGGAGAAGCAGGAGCCTTGGAAGCCCTGCAAATTTTGAAGAATCTGCTAAAGCAAAATATTGACGATGTGCAAGTTGCTCGACAAATTAACCAATACATGAACTATTCCGGTAAGATGGAACTGGTTCATTTGCTTTTTGAGATAGCTTACGCGGATGGTAATGAAAACCCTTATGAACTCAACCTAATCCAACGCATTGCGTGGAATCTGGGTGTCAGCACATTGGATTTCAACTCATTAAAGGCTCCCTACTTACGTACGAAAGATGCAAACTGGGCTTATGTGGTATTGGAAATTCATTCGTCTGCTACGGACATCGAAATCAAAAAAGCGTATCGGGAAATGGCGAAAAAATACCATCCGGACACAGTGGCAAATTTGGGAGAAGACATTAAGAAAACCGCTACCGAAAAATTTCGCTCCGTAAACGAAGCTTACGAAGAGCTCAAGAAGCAAAGAGGGTTTAAATAACTTTACCGCTTTAGCGAAATTTAGTGTATTGATGCGATTTTTTGGAGATTACACTATCTTTTTACGAACATGGACAGCAGGAAAAACAAAAATACTCTTTCAGAGATAAGAGAGAATCGTCTCAGTATCTACAACACCCTATCTCGAAAAAAGGAAAAATTTATCTCACTTCACGAAGGTAAAGTGGGTATGTACGTCTGTGGACCAACCGTGTACGGAGATCCGCATTTGGGGCACGCGCGTCCGGCTGTTACATTTGATATCCTTTTTCGTTATCTTCAACACTTGGGATACAAAGTTCGCTACGTCCGCAACATTACCGATGTGGGACATCTTGAAAACGACGCGGACGAAGGAGAGGATAAAATCGCTAAAAAAGCCCGATTAGACGAATTGGAACCAATGGAAATCGCTCAATATTATACCCTTCGTTATCACAAAGCGATGGATTTGCTCAACGTGCTTCCCCCAAGTATTGAACCCAAGGCTTCCGGGCACATCATCGAACAGATTGAGTTTGTAGAAAAAATTCTGAATTCAGGATATGCTTACGAAAGCGAAGGTTCGATCTATTTCGATGTGAATACTTACAACAAGGAGTATCACTACGGCAAGCTGTCGGGCAGAAATATAGACGAATTGCAGGAGACTACGCGTGCGCTTGACGGACAGAGTGAAAAACGCCATTCGGTGGATTTTGCTTTGTGGAAAAAGGCTTCGCCCGAACACATCATGCGTTGGAAATCCCCATGGAGCATCGGGTTTCCCGGATGGCACCTGGAATGTTCGGCTATGGGAACAAAATATCTCGGAGAAGAATTTGACATTCACGGTGGTGGAATGGATTTGATGTTTCCACATCACGAGTGCGAAATAGCTCAGAATCAGGCAGGATTAGGAAAAAATACCGTGAAGTATTGGATGCACAACAACATGATTACCATCGGTGGACAGAAAATGGGGAAATCACTCGGAAACTTCATCACGCTGGAGCAGTTTTTTACCGGAAATCATCCTTTGCTGACCAAAGCGTTTAGCCCGATGACCATTCGATTCTTCATTCTGCAAGCACACTATCGGAGTACGATTGATTTTAGTAGCGAAGCCTTGGAAGCGTCAGAAAAAGGATTGGAACGGTTGATGGAAACCTACGCACGCTTGCAAAATTTGAAACCGAGTGAAAATTCATCTGTTGCAATCGGCAACTTGCGAGAAAAATGCGAAGAAGCCATGAATGACGATCTGAATACGCCGACGGTTATATCACATTTATTTGACAGTCTCCGGATTATCAATCTTGTTCACGACGGCAAAGATACAATTTCGCAAACCGATTTAGAAGAGCTAAAAGCAATTTTCAAACTTTACGTCGAGACGATTCTCGGACTTCAAACTTCAGAAACGGCATCGGTAGGGATAGACGCTTATCAGAAAGCGGTCGATCTGTTGTTGCACATCCGCTTGGAAGCTAAAAACAACAAAGACTGGGCTACGTCGGACAAGATCCGGAACGAACTTACTTCTTTTGGGTTTGAGATAAAAGACACCAAAGATGGATTTGAATGGAAAATCTGACCCACAGCATATTCATTCTATTAAAAAAAAAGAACATCAACTGAAAATACAACGACACGACAACCCGACGAATCCTATTTTGGATTCAAGGTATTGATTTTTTATGGAAACAACACGACAACAAAAAATAGCGCGACTGCTCCAAAAAGAATTGGGGGATATATTTCTGCAGTACGCCAAGCAAATGCAGGGAACATTGGTAACCGTTACCGGCGTTACGATAAGCCCCGACCTAAGTATAGCCCGAGTACGAATAAGCATTTTCCCCAACGATAAAGTGGAACCGGTACTCAAGCAGGTCGAGCAAGAAAGCAAGACGTTTCGGTATGAATTGGGCAAGCGTGTCAGACATCAACTTCGCATTATTCCCGAGCTTATTTTTCACTTGGATGAGAGCTTGGATTATCTGGAAAATATTGATAACCTGCTAAAAAGCGATCCCATCATTCATCCGGAAGATCACGACTACGGGATGGATCAGTATAAGGATTAACGCTTTCGGAATCCAATGCACAGCGATGCAAAAGAAGCCAAGATATACTTTTGACGCTTCACTACCCATCGGATAGTTGGTTGATGCAACAAAAATGACTATTACACGGGGTTGTTTAGTTACAGATACGCTGCCCACTGGGTAGTGTTTTTATGTGTCCGAGATAAGTAATCAAAAAAACTGCACATCTAATTTACGACCTAAATATAGATTTGATCAGAAATACCCACCGCTACGCGTTCCCATCCGTCTTCGATTGCAAAAAAACAAGAAATCGATCCTTCTAAATTTCGATAAAAAAAATATCAGACTGCCTATCTCACTCATTCTCAAATATTCCTTCTTTTTTTCGTTCAAATTGTGAATAACTTTTCGAATGAAAACTTTTATCACGGTAAAAAATACCGTATCTTTATCTCTTCAGGTTGTCGCTGTTTTTTGGATAGAAAATTGACACAGACAGCTCAAAATCGACTATTCATAATCCCTAACCGATAAAGAAATGTCCTCTTTCGTACATCTACACGTTCACTCCAGCTACTCGGTACTCGACGGGATGTCGAGTGTATCGGGTCTGATAGACAAAGCCCAAGAATACGGCATGAATTCTCTCGCGCTGACCGACCACGGCAGTATGTTTGGCATCAAAGAGTTTTACAATTATTCCAAAAAGAAAAACGGAAAAGTAAAATCCGAGATAACGGAACTAAAGCAGCAATTAGAATCCAATGGTATTTCAGACGCGGACAAGCAAGCTATTCAACAAAAAATTGAAGTACTGAAGCAGAAGATATTCAAACCCATTTTTGGCTCGGAAGTGTATGTGGCACGTCGTACGCGTTTTGACAAAGAGATTCGGGAAGATCGCAGTGGCTATCACTTGGTATTGCTTGCCAAAAATAGTACCGGTTACAAAAATCTTTCCAAATTAGTCTCCCTCGGTTGGACACAGGGTTTCTACTATCGTCCCCGCGTAGATCATGAGCTATTGGAAAAATACAGCGAAGGCATTATCGCCAGCTCGGCATGTTTGGGTGGCGAGATTCACAAAATAGTAGAAACCGGAAATCTGGAAGAAGCCGAGAAAGCCGTACTGTGGTATAAAAAAGTGTTTGGAGACGACTTCTACATTGAATTACAGCGCCACGAGACTGACAAACCCGGAGCCAGTACCGATACGTTTGAAAAGCAACAGCGACAAAATACCGAGTTGATTAAGTTGGCGCGCAAAACCAATACAAAATTGGTTGCTACCAACGATGTCCATTTCATTGAAGAAGAACATGCCGACGCCCACGAACACCTAATCTGCCTCAGCACCGGAAAAGACCTCGACGACCCCACCCGTATGCGCTATACCAAGCAGGAGTGGCTAAAATCATCCGATCAGATGGCTAAAATCTTTGCTGACCTGCCCGAATGTGTTGAAAACACGCTCGAAATCGCCAACAAAATAGAGACTTACGAGCTTGACTCCCCACCGATGATGCCGGTATTTACCATTCCGGAAGAATTTGGTACAGAAGAAGCCTACCGCAAGAAATACGATGAAGAAGCGTTGAAAGCAGAGTTTGAAGATGCCTATGAACGTGTCGGCGGTTACGAAAAAGCGGTACGGTTGAAGTTGGAAGCCGATTACTTGGGAAAACTTACCTACGAAGGTGCTCACAAACGATACGGCGACAACCTCAATGACGAAACCCGGGAACGCATAGACTTTGAACTGGGCGTAATGAAAAAAATGGGCTATCCCGGTTATTTTCTCATTGTTCAGGACTTTATTCAAGCGGCACGTGATATGGATATTTCCGTAGGTCCCGGACGTGGGTCGGCTGCCGGATCCGTAGTGGCGTATTGTTTGAAAATTACCAATGTAGATCCGTTGCAGTATGACTTACTGTTTGAGCGGTTTCTCAATCCCGACCGGATATCGCTACCCGATATCGACATTGACTTTGAAGACGACCAACGCGGGCGCGTGGTTCGCTGGGTAACGGATAAATACGGCAAAGAGCGCGTAGCCAATATCGTTACCTACGGAACGATGGGTACAAAATCCGCTATCAAAGACGTAGCGCGCGTACAGAAACTACCACTCTCGGAAGCCGAAAGATTAACAAAATTAGTCCCCAACCGTTTTCCCAAAAAGGATGAAAACGAAAAGGTCGTCAAAGTCAATCTGACCAACTGTTTTGAATATGTAGAAGAGTTGAAGACTGCTCGCGACTCATCAGACCCCGTACTTTCCAATACTTTGAAATATGCCGAAATGCTGGAAGGTACCGTTCGCCAGATGGGAGTACATGCTTGCGGACTGATTATCGGGTCGGATGATTTGATGAATATGGTTCCACTCAGCACAGCTGTCGATAAAGAAACGAAGGAAGACAAAGTAATTACCCAGTTTGAAGGAAACGTAATCGAAGAAGTCGGATTGGTAAAAATGGATTTCTTGGGTCTCAAAACGTTGTCCATCATCAAGGACGCACTCGCCAACATCAAAAAGTCGAAAGGGAAAGACATTGATATTGATGCTATTCCGCTCAATGATAAAAAAACGTACAAACTCTTCAGCCAGGGCAATACGGTCGCCGTGTTCCAGTTTGAATCCGCCGGTATGCAAAAATACCTGAAAGAACTGAAGCCTACCAAATTCGAAGATTTGATAGCAATGAACGCACTCTACCGTCCCGGTCCGATGGATTATATCCCGCAGTTTATCCGTCGGAAACACGGGCAGGAGAAAATCGAATATCCGTTCCCCGAAATGGAGAAACGGCTGAGCGAAACCTACGGAATTACTGTCTATCAGGAGCAGGTCATGCTTCTTAGTCGCGATTTAGCCGGTTTTACTCGCGGACAATCCGATGAACTTCGCAAAGCGATGGGAAAAAAACTCCATGATAAAATGGAAGCCCTGCATACCAAGTTTATTGACGGAGCGACCAAAAACGGTTTTTCGCCTGTAGAAAAATTGGAGCAAATCTGGTCGGATTGGGCAAAATTCGCTTCGTATGCTTTTAATAAATCGCACGCTACCTGTTACTCGCTCGTAGCTTACCAGACCGCTTATCTCAAAGCCCATTATCCCGCCGAATTTATGGCGGCTAACTTGACGCGCAACAAAGACGATATCTCGGAAGTAAGCAAATTGATGGACGAATGCAAGTCGCTCAGGATGAGCGTGCTTGGTCCGGACGTCAACGAGAGCGATCTAATGTTTACCGTGAACGAAGACGGCAACATCCGCTTTGGGCTGGGCGGTATCAAGAATGTAGGCGATGGAGCGGTAGAAGCCGTCATTCTCGAACGAAAGAAAAACGGCAAATTCAAAGGAATTTTTGATTTTGTAGAAAGAGTAAATTTGACAGCCTGCAACAAAAAGGCATTGGAAAGTTTCGCGAGTGCCGGTGCCTTTGACGCTTTCCCCGATTTGAAACGCGAACAATTATTTGCAGTCAACAGCAAAGAAGAACCGGTAGTAGATACGCTGATAAAATACGGCAACCTGTACCAACAAGACGTTCAATTCAATCAAAATTCGCTCTTTGGAGCATTGGAAGACGCGGTCGAAATTACCAAACCGGAAATTCCTTATGTGGGCGAATGGTCATCGCTACTGAAACTGAACCGCGAACGCGAGATGATAGGCATGTATCTGTCGGCGCACCCGATGGATGAGTTTGAATTTGAAATCAACAACATCTGCAACGCTACGACGGTTGATGTGCAGAATCTGAGTACATACCCGATGGGAACAGGACTTAAATTGGGCGGGATCGTTACTGCCACCCGTACCGGCACTTCCCGAACCGGAAAACCTTTCGGAATAATCACGGTAGAAGACTATCAGGGGTCGTATGATTTCGCGCTTTTCGGAAGAAATTACGAAGAATACGGTAAATTTATGATAAAGGATTTATTCATTTATATCCACATAATCGTACAGGAAAAAGGCTCCGACTGGAATTATAAACCCAAAGTAGAAGGACCGCCTGAGATTGAGATGAAAATTGTCGGCATGATGCCGTTTCGGGATATACGCAGCCAGATTAAGAACATCCGGATATCGCTCTCATTGCAAAAATTAACCAACGACTTTGTAGAAGAAATTTCGGATATAATCCTGAAAAACAAAGGGGATGTAAACGTGTATATGGATATTAAAGACTTCTTTACCTTTGAAAAAATCTCTTTGTTCTCGCGTACCAACCGTTTAAATATCAATACAAAAGTATATAAATTTTTAAAACAAGCGGAAGAAAACGATTTGCTGCAGTTTAAGGTTGAGATGAGGTAACGAGATAAACGTTACTCCTGTTTAGTTTCACAACCTTATTGAAGTTTTGTACATCTCAACCATGAGCGACTCATTAAAAGCGAGATAAGGAAATAGAAAATTATCTATACTTGGCATAACAGACTATCAATCGATATTATACAATTTAATAAATTCAAAGTAATGATTTTAGACGAAAAATTTACGTTAAGTAATGGGATCGAAATTCCTAAATTGGGAGTAGGAACTTGGATGATACGTGATGAAAAATCCGAGAACGTTGTAAAAGACGCCGTACGAGTTGGCTACCGCCATATTGATACTGCTCAAGCATACCAAAATGAAAACGGTGTGGGACGTGGGATGAAAAACTGTGGCTTACAAAGAGAAGAATTATTCGTAACCACAAAACTTGCGGCGGAGATTAAGTCATACGGGGAAGCTACAACCGCCATCGACAAATCTCTTAAAACGCTGGGACTGGATTACGTAGATATGATGCTTATCCATAGTCCAAAACCATGGGCTAAGTTTCTTGACAGCGACCCCTATTTTGAAGGAAACCGACAAGCGTGGAAAGCGCTTGAAGAAGCCTATAAGAAAGGGAAAATCAAAGCCATTGGAGTTTCAAATTTTGAAAAGGAAGACGTTGACAACATCCTTCAATCGTGTTCGGTAAAACCCATGGTCAATCAGGTTTTGGCTCATATTAGCAATATCCCCGCAGACTTAATTCAGTACTGCAACGAAAAAAGCATTCTTGTAGAAGCATACTCGCCTATCGGACACGGAGAATTATTTAAAAACGGCGAAATTACCGAAATGGCGAAAAAGTATCACGTTTCTGTCGCACAATTATGTATTCGTTATACGTTGCAATTGGGGCTTCTACCATTACCTAAAACGGTTAATCCTATCCACCTGAAATCCAATACGGAGATTGACTTTGTAATCGCTCACGAAGATATGAACTTGCTAAACAATATCGGACAAATCAGGGACTACGGCGAATCAAGTGTATTTCCGGTATTTGCAAAAAAATAAATTTCAAACTTCTGAAAATATGTTTTATACTGCTTAACTATTCCGTCTCAGAGAAGCTCACCTTACTCTTATCGAAAAAAATGATATTCACATTGATTGATTTAATCGTTCCAAAGACAAGAGAGCTTGTCAAGAAATAGTATCTTTGCATAAAATACAAATCCAAATAATAACATTACATAAAAATTAAATCATGGCATTAGAATTTACAGATGGAAACATCAAAGAAGTAATAGAATCCGGAAAACCGGTCGTAATCGATTTTTGGGCTGAATGGTGTGGCCCTTGTCGCATGGTAAGCCCATTGGTAGAAGAATTGGCAGAAGAATACGCCGGTAAAGTAGAAATCGGAAAAATGAATGTGGACGAAAATACGGACACTCCCAACGAGTATGGTATCCGCAACATCCCTACCATTCTGTTTTTCAAAGATGGTAAATTGGCGGACAAACAAGTAGGCGCTGTACAAAAATCGGCTTTGAAAGCCAAGGTGGACGCGTTGCTGTAAAGGCTATTTTGTAAAAACGAAAAGGCTGAAATTCTCGCATGAGATTTCAGCCTTTTATCATAAAGTATGGATTCACAACCCTTTAATCATTTACCCTATATCGCTGATTGCCATTTTTCAAATAATCAACAATCTGAATAGCTGCCGCAATTCCGGCGTTTACATTGGCTTCCGCAGTTTGCGCACCCATTTTTTTCGGCGTAGCGAAATAGCGAGCACCCACTTTTGCTACAAATTCGTCGTGTAAATCCGCCTTAATATCAGTCAAGTACTTGAATTTTGGATTTTCAATCATAAATTCCAACAGTTCCGACTCGTTAATCACTTCCTTACGCGCCGTATTTATCACGATGGCACCTTCGGGCATTTTTCGCAATAAATCTTTGCCGATAAGCGAACGGGTTTCATCCGTTAAGGGAAGATGTATCGAAACAATATCCGAATACTGGTAAAGTGTTTTTACAGAGACGGTTGGGTCAATCCCATCGGAACTGATAATATCAGCTCGACTATACGTGTCATAAGCCAAAATGCTCATTCCGAAACCTTTGGCAATATTAGCTACATTTTTTCCGATATTTCCGTAGGCGTGAATACCCAGTTTCTTGCCTTTCAATTCGGTTCCGGAAGTTCCGTTGAAAAAATTACGAACCCCATAGATCAACATCCCGAATACCAATTCGGCAACCGCGTTGGCGTTTTGTCCGGGTGTATTCATCACACACACACCTGCTTTCGTAGCGGCTTCCAAATCGATATTGTCGTAACCGGAGCCGGCTCGAACTACAATTTTTAGTTTTTTGGCAGCTTCGATTACTTCATGGTCAACAATGTCACTACGAATTATCAGGGCGTCAACATCGGCTACGGCATCAAGTAACAGTTGCTTTTCGGCATATCTTTCCAATAATATCAATTCATAATCTACTCCTTCTAATTCCTGACGGATACCGTCTATCGCCACTTTAGCAAATGGTTTGTCTGTCGCTACTAATACTTTCATGTTAAATTTTTCAAGTTCTCAATCCCTTTTGAAGAGATTAAAAAGTATTTATTTGTTGTAATGTATGTTTGGATACTCCGAAGATTGTCGTGTAAATTTTCAAACTTGGAGTAAGTAGGTAATGAAGTCTAATGTGCTTTCTCAAATTCTTGCATACAAGCAACCAGAGCTTCGACCGATTCTTTCGGGCAAGCATTGTAGATTGACGCGCGAAATCCTCCGACCGAACGGTGTCCTTTGATACCGACCATTCCTTTTTCTTTGGCAAATACCATGAAATCGGCTTCTTTATCTTTGTGTTCGTCAGCCATTACAAAACATACGTTCATAAGCGAACGGTCTTCCTTAGCGGCTGTGCCTACAAAAAGTTTGTTGCGGTCAATTTCGTCGTAGAGTAGTTCCGCTTTTTCTTTGTTGAGTTTATACATTGCATCCAATCCGCCAAGTTCTTTTACCCATTTGAGGGTTTCGTGCATCACAAAGATTGAAAATACCGGCGGGGTGTTGAACATGGAGCTGTCCTTCAGACTTTCGCCGATGTGTGTACGATAATCCATCATGGTAGGTAGCTTACGATCTGTTTTACCCAGTAGTTCTTTTTTCACAATAACAAACGCTACGCCGGCAGGACCTACGTTTTTTTGCGCACCACCGTAAATCAGCGCGTATTTGCTCACATCGACCGGACGCGACAGTATGTCGGATGACATATCGGCAACTAATGGCACAGGACTGTCCATGTCGTTATGAATCTCCGTGCCGTAAATCGTATTATTCGTTGTAATATGAAAATAATCGGCATCCGTGGGAATGGCGTATCCTTTCGGTATGTAGGTGTAATTTTTATCTTCGGAAGAAGCTACAACTTCCACTTCGCCGTAAAATTTGGCTTCTTTGATGGCTTTTTTCGCCCAAACCCCGGTTTGAAGATAAGCCGCTTTTCTACCCATAAGGTTCGCAGGTATCATATAAAACTCGGTAGATGCGCCACCACCTAAGAATAAAACGGCATAGTCGTCCGGAATGTTTAACAATTCTCGCCACAGTTGATCGGTTTCCTGCATGATACGCTCCCAACCCGGCGTACGATGCGAAATTTCCAAAATTCCAATACCGGTTCCATCAAAATCACGAATAGCTTCGATGGCAGATTCAGTCGCTTGTTGTGGTAAAACACACGGTCCCGCGTTAAAATTATGTTTCTTCATACGATAAAAATTTATGAATGATAATTCGGAATTAAAATGCAAAATTACGTTTTTTTTCCTGCAAGAGCAAACAAAAAATCAATCAAAAAGGATTTATCTACGAACCTTCAATTTATTTGCATTTTTATCCAATTCAGGATTTCTTCTAACGCCTTGGGAGAGAAAGTTTGCTCTATTTTTGCATATTCGTCGGGGGAACCGGTCTTGCTCTCCTGAAACAAATGATTTAGTCCGGAAATTTCAACGATAGTCACGTTTGTATTTCCACTCTCGTGAAATGCTTTTTGAATGGCGCTAAGATTCACTTTGGCAGGAACTTGTAAGTCATTAGACCCATTTAACGCCAAGATCGGACATTTTACTTTTTTTAAATTCGGATAAGGGTCATACTTGATAAAATGGTACATCCAGGGCGAAAGCAACCGGTCAACAGTCACGCTGACCATATCATTCAACTGCTCGACGCTCAGTTGCTGCTTTAATAGCAAGTTTTCATTCAAACTTCTTTCCATTATCCGATGAAGTCGAGACCGCAACTCTACGGTATCGGGTGATTCGATAATTTCCCGAAAAAGAGGACGGTTCAGCTTCTCGTTTTCTATAATAGCCGATTCAGGGATACCGGACACCTTTGCCATAGCCTTTTGTTGCATCAATAATAACTCGTCTCCTCGAACGCCGGTTCCGGCAAGCAAAACAACATAAGCCACTTTTTTATTTCTCGAAGCCACAATTGGAGCAATGATACCGCCTTCACTATGTCCAATCAATCCGATTTTCTCCGTATTTACATCTTTCCGGGTCAAAAGATATTGTACGGACGCTTCAGCATCATTGGCAAAGTCGAAGGTGGTAGCAGTACTGAAATCTCCGGTTGATTCGGCGGTGCCTCTATCGTCATAGCGGAGTACACCTATTCCGTTGCGAGTCAGGTAATCCGCGATTACCAGAAACGGCTTGTGCCCCATCAACTCTTCATCTCGATTTTGCGGACCACTGCCTGAAATCAAAACAACTACCGGAAATTTTCCTTTTTGGTTGGGCTTTGTCAAAGTCCCCGCAAGGGTAACATGATCTTTCGAGTTGGTGAATGTAACTTCTTCGGTAAGGTATGGGAATGGTGGTTTAGGCTCTTGAGGACGGTTCGGTACATTTTTTTCTATTTCAGACCGGCTTAGATTTAACGGAACGGATACCCCCATCTGCGAAAACTCACCTCTGATAATGCCGGTGTCATCAAACTTTCCGTGATAGCTTGCTCCAAGTGACGCAATGCTGAATATTAAATCGGTTTTGTAAAAAGATATGGAACTTACAGGTATGCCATAAGCTCGCTGATCAGGACTATCCATGACAGCCGTTAACGAATCGCCACTTTCCTTAACGTGTAAAACAAGTAGCAATTCAGTATTTGAGACCTTTATGGTGCCGTTCCATTTTCCGGTAATGTCTTGCCCGAAAATGTACATTGAAAACAGGGTGGACGTACAAATAAGTAAGAATCGAATCATTTCTGTCCGGCATTAGCAAATCGTTCGTGAAAACTCGGTTTATTTATGGGTCAAATCTCTTGATACAGTTTTTGTCTTGCGGTTAACCGGAATAAATCATGATCATGTCATCAGTCCATCTATCCCCAAATCGTTTCGATCACTTTTGGAAAGAATTCATATTCCAACGCGTGAACTTTTTGGGCGATATCTTCGTAACTATCAGTCGGTTCAATGAGACATTTCTTTTGAAAAATAATGTTACCGTCGTCGTAATGCTCGTTTACAAAATGAATGGTAATCCCGCTCTCGCTGTCCCCCGACGCGCGAACAGCCCGATGTACGTTGTTGCCATACATCCCTTTCCCACCGTATTTTGGAAGTAACGCCGGATGGATGTTTATGATCTTGTCCGGAAAAGCCTTTATGATTGTTTCGGGAATTTTTAATAAAAATCCGGCAAGCACGATATAATCAATCTTGTTTTCTTCCAAAGTGGCAAGGATGGCTTTACCGGTCTCAAAATCTGTTTTTTCATAAGTTAGAGACACGACACAAAGTGATTTAGCCCTTTGATGTACATAAGCGTCAGCTCTATTTGAAATGATAAGTGGGAAACGGAAAGATGCCGAATTTTGAAAATAACGGATAATATTTTCAGCGTTTGAACCGGATCCGGAAGCGAATATCGCTATTTTCTTTTGCATACCCTAAACTCTAAGTCGTGTGAAAGAATTATTTTAATTATTTTTGAGGATTGTTTTGAGATGGATTTTGTCTTTCTTTGAGGGCGTTTAACGGGCTAAATAACCGAGAGAAAAGGCGAAAGACGCTCAAAAAATCTCATGCTTAATTCATAATTCTTGTATTACATGTTCTGATTTTAAACTATTAAAATAATTCTTTCACACGACCAGTATTGCTCAAATCTCGCCGAAATGTGCATTTTTTTTCACTTTTAAATCGAATGTGTGATGAAATATTGAAAAATTAGTTACCTTTGCACGGCAAATTTATAAAACAAATTTTATTTATTCATTAAAAAAGAAAAATTATGTCAGAAGTTGCAGAAAAAGTAAAAGCTATTATTGTTGACAAATTAGGCGTTGACGAAGCGGATGTTGTAGAAACAGCTAGTTTTACCAATGACCTGGGTGCTGACTCTTTAGACACTGTAGAATTGATCATGGAATTCGAAAAGGAATTTGGCGTATCTATTCCCGATGAAGAAGCACAAAAAATCTCGACAGTAGGCGATGCAATCGCTCACGTAGAAGCTTTGAAAAAATAATTTTCCTATAATTTATTTTATGGAATTAAAAAGAGTAGTAGTAACCGGGATGGGAGCTGTTACCCCTTTAGGACTTACTGCCACGGAAACGTGGCAGAATGCTCTATATGGGAAGAGTGGTGCCGCCCCGATTACTCATTTTGACCCATCAGCGTTCAAAACCCAATTTGCTTGTGAAGTAAAAAGTTTTGATCCACTACAATATTTCGATCGCAAGGAAGCCCGCAAAATGGATCTATACACCCAATTTGCCATGGTAGCGGCCAAAGAGGCTTTGGAGCACAGCGGTCTTGACCTTGAAAAAGTGGATAAAAATGAAGTTGGGGTGATTTTTGCCGCCGGTATCGGAGGGATTGCCACTTTTGAGCAAGAAGTAGGAAATTACTACGCCAACATCGAGCAAGGTCCGCGGTTTAATCCGTTTTTTATTCCCAAAATGATTTCGGATATTGCCGCCGGACAAGTTTCCATTCAATACGGTTTTCGGGGTCCCAACTATTCAACCGCATCCGCTTGCGCATCATCTAATCACGGCTTGATCAGCGCTTACAATCACATTCGTCTCGGCGAAGCCAAAGTAATGGTTGCCGGAGGTGCTGAAGCCGCCATCACTCCGGCCGGATTAGCCGGATTCAATGCGCTCACGGCGCTCTCTACCCGCAATGACGACCCCGAAGGAGCTTCTCGCCCATTTAGTAAGAGTCGCGATGGCTTTGTGATGGGAGAAGGTGCAGGATGTCTTATCCTGGAAGAATACCAACACGCCGTGGATCGAGGAGCTACTATCCTGTGTGAAATTGTGGGGGGAGGGATGTCTGCTGATGCCTATCACCTTACTGCTACGCATCCTGAAGGATTAGGGGCCGTATTAGTCATGAAACGTGCACTAAAGGATGCAGGATTAAAGCCGGAAGACATTGACTATGTTAATGTACATGGCACATCAACTCCGGTGGGTGATATTGGTGAAGTGAAAGCCATCGAACAGGTTTTTGGTGAACACGCATACAAGCTGAATATCAGCGCTACAAAATCAATGACCGGCCATTTGCTCGGAGCTGCAGGTGCGGTAGAAGGAATTTTTGCAATCAACGCCATTTTGAACAACGTTGTTCCGCCCACGATCAACTTCCACGAAGGAGACGAAGACCCCGAAATTGATTACAAGTTGAATTTTACGTTCAATAAAGCACAAGAACGTCCTGTGAATGTTGTAATCTCAAATACATTCGGCTTCGGCGGGCATAATGCAAGTGTTATTTTCAAAAGATTTGAATAATCAACCAAATCAAGGACCAATGTGCTAAAAATGGCCTTGCCCCTGTACATGAAGTTCAATCTACTAAATAATTTAAGGCTCTTGACACGTAATCGTCAGGAGCCTTTTTTATCATTCAAGAGGATATTAGGCTTTTTCCCACGAGACATTGAGTTATACAAATTGGCTGTACGACATCGTTCCATGCCCTTGCAGGATAAAGATGGAAAGCGGGTAAATAACGAGCGGTTAGAATTTTTGGGGGATGCTGTGCTGAACACGGTTGTCGCTGATATACTGTATCATCGTTATCCAAAAGAGGAAGAAGGATTTTTGACAAATGCCCGCTCCAATATCGTCAAACGCAGTTCGCTGAATAGTATTTGCCACCTGATCGGATTGGACAAATTGGTCATTACCGATCACCAGATTTGTAACAAGAACAGCACCAATATTTATGGAAATGCGTTGGAAGCATTGATAGGAGCTGTTTATCTGGATATTGGGTATGAAAAATGCGCCGATTTTATAAAAAAATGCGTGTTAATATCGCCGGAATGGTTACACTCACTCGTATCTGAGAATGATAATTATAAATCCGAATTATTTGAATGGTGTCAACAACATTACTATTCATTAGATTTTGAATTAATTGAAGAAATTGTAACCGATGGAAATAATCATACTTTTACTTCTCAAGTATTGATAAATAATAAACCCGTCTGTAACGGTACGGGAGCCAGTAAAAAAGAATCGCATCAACAGGCTTCTCTCCATGCCTTGGAGTTGATTCGGGATGATAAATTGGAGATTTCTGAGATTTAAATGTCGAAGTGCTTCGCTCCAGACAGACAGAAGACGGAATAAAAAAATCCGAAGAAAATTCTCTTCGGATTTTTTTTATTGGAATTTAAAACCTGTTTTTATGCTTTCCCTGCACTACCTAACACGTTTTGAGTTTTGTGCATATATAGTTTTTTCAGTTCGTCGCGAGCAGGTCCCAAATATTTACGAGGGTCAAATTCTGCCGGTTTTGTCGCAAACACTTCACGTACTGCGGCTGTCATTGCCAAACGACCATCGGAGTCAATGTTGACTTTACAAACAGCAGATTCGGCAGCGTGGCGTAGTTGCTCTTCGGGGATACCGATGGAATCTTTCAACGCACCACCGTATTTGTTGATTGTCGCCACATATTGTTGTGGAACGGAAGATGAACCATGAAGTACGATGGGGAATCCCGGAATGCGTTTTTCTATTTCTTCCAAAATATCGAAACGAAGTGGTGGCGGAATCAAGATGCCGTTTGCATCACGTTCGCATTGTTCGGGTGTAAATTTATTGGCTCCGTGAGAAGTTCCGATGGAAATTGCCAATGAGTCAACACCGGTGCGGGTAACGAAGTCGATTACTTCATCCGGCTCGGTGTAGGTGTGATGTTCAGCGACAACGTCATCTTCGATACCGGCTAATACACCGAGTTCGCCTTCTACGGTAACATCATGCTTATGAGCATATTCCACCACTTTCTTGGTCAACGCGATGTTTTCTTCGTAAGGAAGATGTGAACCATCAATCATTACGGAAGAGACCCCGCTTTCGATACAGTCCTTGCAAAGTTCGAAACTATCGCCGTGATCAAGATGAAGCACAATGGGGATTTCATATCCCAATTCTTTGGCATACTGAACAGCTCCTTGCGCCATATAGCGGAGTAATGTCTGATTGGCATATTTACGCGCACCACTGGATACCTGAAGGATTACAGGCGATTTCGTTTCTACGCAAGCTGAGATGATAGCTTGCAACTGTTCCATGTTGTTGAAGTTAAATGCCGGGATGGCATACTTGCCTTCAAAGGCTTTTCTGAAAATATCAATCGAATTTACTAAGCCTAATTCTTTGTAACTTACCATATTATTATTTTTTAGAATAAACAACTTGTGTTTTTATTGTACTGCAAAGTTATTGTTTTTTTGTCAGGTAAGCAAGTAAATTATTCGGTTTATTGCTCGTTTTTAGTTAATTTAAACTTGCGAAACATACTAATTATGCGTACATCGTGTCTATCTGATGCTTGTATTTCTGCATAATCACAGCCCGTCGTATTTTCAGGGTATTTGTCAGTTCACCGGTTTCGATGGTAAAAGGAATTTTTATCAACGTGAATTTCTTGATGTATTCATAACTTGCCATGCCTTGTTGCCGATCTGCGATTCGTTGTTCGATGAGTTTATAAATTTCCGGAACTTGAAGTAGCTCATCCACATCCTTGTAGGTGATATTGTTAGCTTTAGCGTATGCTTCCAGCGCCGGAATGGATGGTGCGATGATGGCTGTTACATAGTTACGCTCATCACCGATGACTGCCACTTGTTCAATATATTTGTCGGTACCCAGACGGGTTTCAATCTCCTGAGGCGCTATGTATTTTCCATTGGAAGTTTTGAACAAATCCTTCAGGCGTTCTGTCAGAAAGATTCTGTTACCGCGAATTTCTCCTGCATCGCCCGTGCGGAACCAGCCGTCATCCGTGTATCCTGCCTTGTTGGCATCCGGATTGTTGTAGTAACCGGGTGTTATGGTTTTCCCTTTGAGCAGGATTTCGTTTTCTGCGCCTATTTTAACCTGTAAATCGGGCATGATTGTACCTACGGAACCGATTTCGTATTCGTCAACGAAACAGGTTACTGTGGCGGTAGTTTCTGTCAAACCATAGCCGTAAATCAATGGAATGCCAATACTTCTGAAAAACAAGGTGATTTCATCAGCCAGTTTAGCGCCGGCAACGGGTAGAATTTTCGCGTTCTCCAATCCCAAGGTTGTTTTCAATTTTGAATAGACTAATCTTTCGGCTAAGCGGTATTGTGTTCTCAAAAAACGATTCGGCGTTTTTCCGCGTCTCAAGTAATCAATATTATGCTTCTTCCCCACGGCTATTGCCCAAGTTACAATAGCGAGTTTGACTGGCGAATAGCCATTCAAAACTTCTTTTACCCCGATATATACTTTTTCCCAAAAGCGGGGAACGGCGCACATCAAGGTGGGTCGAACATCTTTTAGGGTAGTCTGAATCTCTGCCGGATTGTGGTTGATGTAAATGGTCGAACCGATGTAAAGAAGCAG
>JBKEBE010000141.1:0-6538 GCA_047973025.1 Paludibacteraceae bacterium | reverse complement strand
TGCGAAACGAAGCGTTGGTATTGATCGCTTCGTTTACCGCCAGTGCAAAATCACGCAAGTCAAGATTAAACTCGGTTTTGGCATACGTTTCATCCGGATTTTGTTGTACCGGATTTATCACTTCATGTCCATCCTTGGAGCAGGATACTATCACTGCCACCATTGCTACAATAAAAAGTGCTTTTTTCATACGATTAATTTTTAAGAGTTAATAAACATCGTATAAAAATATAAAAATTAATATTATTTAACTTATACGCGCTATAAAAATACATTTTTCAACACACTCGATTTAAATATCCAACCTTCCCTTGGTTAAAATCTTCGTAAGCCTGCAGAATCTCATCGCGCGTATTCATCACGAATGGACCGTAAGCGAAAATATTCTCCCGAATGGGTTCTCCACTTAGCACCAGTACCACGGCATTTGTTTCGGCACGTAGCGAAATATCGGTTCCTTTATTTTCAAAAAGCACAAATTGGTCGGTTTCCACCGGTTGGTTATCAATTGAGACTTTGCCTTCAATGACAAGCATAGCGGTATTGTAATTTTCAGGTAGTGTAAAATCAATTTCGGCATCGGCATTTAATCGGGCGTTGTACATTTCTATCGGCGAAAAAGTCGTAGCAGACCCTTTTACACCCTTGTAATTTCCGGCGATGACTTCGATATACCCTTGGTCATTTTCCAGCATATACTTTCCAAATTGATCACGCGTAATGGCTTGATAGGCGGGTTTCGTCATTTTGTCTTTTGCGGGCAGATTTACCCAAAGTTGTACCATTTGAAATTCTCCTCCCGTTTTGGACCATTCCTTCTCCTGGTATTCTTTGTGCAGTATCCCACCGGCAGCGGTCATCCATTGCACGTCTCCTTCGCCGATTACGCCCGCATTTCCAAAGCTATCATGATGAGCCACTTTTCCTTTGTAGGCAATCGTTACCGTCTCAAATCCACGATGCGGATGTGCTCCAACCCCTCTTGGATCTTCTGTCCCCGGGAAATCGATCTTGGAACCGTAATCCAATAAAAAAAAAGGACTCATCCGGTATTTGTCGGTTATGCTTCCCGATGGGAAAAAATTGTGAACACGGAAGGCATTCCCGACCCAATGTGGCGCAGGCGCATCGTATATCTTTTCAATTTTTCGTTTCATTGTATTCTATTTTGTTGTTTATACAGTAAAAACAATTATATCTTGGTTATGTTTATCAAAAAAATTGATGGATTATTTTTGCTATAAATCACAAAAAAATCCCGAGATTTTCTGCTCGGGATTTCTTATTTTCATTGAAGATACTTATAATTTTTGTTTGACTTCAATTTCTTCAAACGATTCAATTATATCGCCCACTTTGATGTCGTTGTAGTTTTTGAAACTAATACCGCACTCAAAGTTCACGCCCACTTCTTTTACATCCTCTTTGAAGCGTTTCAGTGCATCAATTTCACCGGAATGAATCACAATACCGTCGCGAATAAGTCGCAGTTTATTGCCTCTTTTTATTTTGCCCTCGCGAACGATACAGCCCGCAACAGTTCCCACTTTGGTAATTTTGAATACTTCCTGCACTTCAATGGTTGCAGTAACTTCCTCTTTGATTTCGGGAGAGAGCATTCCTTCCATAGCCGATTTGATTTCTTCAATCGCATCGTAAATAATGGAATAAAGACGGATATCAATTTCTTCTTTTTCAGCCATTCGTCGAGCCGAAACGGTAGGACGAACCTGAAATCCGATAATGAGCGCATTGGAAGCGGCTGCCAGAAGAACATCTGAATCCGAGATGGCTCCAACAGCTTTATGGATTACATTTACCTGTATATTTTCCGTAGAAAGTTTAAGTAACGAGTCTGAAATTGCTTCTACCGAACCGTCCACGTCTCCTTTTACGATGATATTCATCTCTTGGAAATCGCCAAGTGCAATACGTCTTCCCAGTTCGTCCAGCGTAAAGTGCTTTCTTGTACGGATACTTTGTTCGCGTTGTAACTGTTCACGTTTATTGGTAATTTCTTTCGCTTCTTGCTCGGTTTCCACTACGTTGAAAACATCCCCGGCTTGGGGTGCTCCGTCAAGCCCAAGAATCAGTACCGGTTCAGAAGGTTTGGCACTCGTGATACGCTGATTCCGTTCGTTAAACATAGCTTTTACTTTACCGTGGCTGATACCGGCTAACACAATATCGCCTTGGTTAAGCGTTCCGTTTTGCACTAAAACAGTGGAAACAAAACCACGTCCTTTATCTAAAGAAGACTCGATAATAGAGCCGATGGCTTTTCGGTTGGGATTAGCTTTCAAATCGAGCATTTCTGCTTCGAGTAATACTTTTTCAAGTAGTTCTTTTACGCCAATTCCTTTTTTTGCTGAGATATCTTGCGATTGGTATTTCCCGCCCCAATCTTCCACCAAGAAATTCATGCCTGCAAGCGTTTCTTTTATTTTTTCGGGATTCGCGCCGGGCTTGTCGATTTTGTTAATCGCGAAAATGATCGGTACATTTGCCGCTACGGCGTGATTAATGGCTTCTTTGGTTTGAGGCATCACATCATCATCTGCCGCTACAATAATGATGACAATATCGGTAATTTGAGCTCCACGGGCACGCATGGCGGTAAATGCTTCGTGCCCCGGCGTATCAAGAAACGTAATACGCTGTCCGTTATCAAGTTTTACATTATAAGCTCCGATGTGCTGGGTAATTCCTCCGGCTTCTCCGGCAATTACGTTGGCACTTCGAATGTAGTCGAGAAGTGACGTTTTCCCGTGGTCAACGTGTCCCATAACAGTAACAATGGGAGAGCGGGGAAGTAAATCATCCGGAGTATCTTCTTTGGTTTCATGCAAAGCTTCTACGACTTCTTGACTCACATATTCAGTCCTGAACCCAAATTCATCCGCTACGACATTGATCGTCTCCGCATCGAGGCGCTGGTTGATGGATACCATCATTCCAATAGCCATACAGGTGCCGATAACCTGATTTACGGAAATATCCATCATGGTTGCAAGTTCGCTTACCGTAACAAATTCGGTTAATTTCAGTACTTTTTCTTCGCTGCGTTCAAGTTCAACCTGTTCCTGCATGCGATTGTGTGCTAACTCTCGTTTTTCTTGGCGATACCGGGCACCTTTGCCACGTTTGTTGTTTGCTTTGGATAGTCGGGCTAATGTTTCTTTTACCTGACGTTGCACATCTTCTTCACTAACAACGGTTTTGATTGGTTTTTTGAAATGCTCTTTTTTCGGTTTTTTACTCGAATCAAAGTTTTCGGGCTTGTTTATGTCTATGCGTTGTTTGTTGATACGCTTGCGTTTCCCTTTTTCTTCGGTTGAAGTCTCTGTTGAATTTCTCTTGACTTTTGTCTCCGCCGTTTGCTTGGTTCGTTCTTCCCGTTCTTTACGTTTCTGTTCTTTTGTTTTCGACTTAGGGCGGGTACTTTGATTTATACTGTCCAAGTCTATGGAGCCAACTACAACGGGCTTACCGGTAATTTCGTGATTCCCTAATCGGAACAAGTCGTCTTCGGTTTTTTCAACATCTTCTTGAATGCTCGGTGCTTCTTGCACTTTCTCTTCTTGCACTTGTTTGTCTTGCTCAATCTCCGGCTGTTGAGATTGTTCTACAGGCTCGTGTCTTTCTTCAACTTCAAATTGTTGTTCTTCTTTTATGTCTTTGACAGGCTCTTGTAGTTTAGCTTCTTCTTCAACATTTAGAGTCTCCGGCATCGGTTTTTCGACCTGTTGCTCTTTCTGCATCTTCGGTTTGTCTAAGTCAATTCGGCCGACTTCTTTTATATGTGGTCGTAGATCATCGGAAATCGCCGCTTTGATAACTTCCTCTTTCTTTTCAGGAGTTTTCTTCTCGTACCCGTCAATAGCAATTGTTTCGGCTTTTTCTTTTGCCTGCCTTTGCTGACTCAAACGCTCGGATTCCAATTTAAGTGCCATGTCTTTGTTGAATTCTTTTGCCAGCAAAAGATGTTCTTCGTCAGACAACTTAAAATTTGGGTCATGAGCAATTTTATGACCTTTTTTGGATAGGAATTCCACGGCTGTGGACATTCCGACATTTAAATCTTTGCAAGCTTTACTTAATCGTATAGACATATTATATAGGCCTTTTTTTATAATTGTTTCGCCCACGTTCCTTTAACCCTTAAAAGTTACGGGACTTACAAACCATTCGATCCCTGAATGATTTGATTAATTAGTTCATTTTTTTCTGAGAAATTTTGCATTCATTCTCGCGTTTCAACTTGACACATCACGTAGATCCGACTATTCATCAAACTCGGCATTTAAGATCGCCAACACTTCTTCGATAGTCTCTTCTTCAAAATCTGTGCGACGTATCAGGTCTTCACGTGGTACGGCAAGAACACTCTTTGCGGTGTCGCATCCAATGGCTTTCAAGGCATCAATAACCCATTGGTCTATTTCATCTGCAAATTCGTCCAAGTATATATCTTCTTCATTTTCAGATTCATCTATATCTCTAAACACATCCAACGTGTAACCGGTCAGCATGCTTGCAAGTTTGATGTTAAGTCCGCCTTTGCCAATTGCTTGCGAAACTTCTTCGGGCTTTAGATAGATTTCGGCTTTCTTATCTTCTTCGTTCAAACGAATGGAAGTTATTTTAGCCGGACTAAGCGAACGAGAAATAAACAGACTTGTGTTGGCTGTGTAGTTTATTACATCAATATTTTCATTGCGTAACTCTCTGACAATTCCGTGAATACGGGCACCCTTTACACCCACACAGGCTCCGACCGGATCAATGCGGTCGTCGTAAGATTCTACAGCTACTTTTGCTCGTTCACCCGGGATACGGGCGATTTTTTTTATCGTAATCAATCCGTCGTGGATTTCGGGCACCTCCAGCTCAAACAAACGCTGCAGGAAAACAGGAGACGTGCGGGAAAGGATAATCTTTGGATTATTGTTTCTGTTCTCCACCGCCGCTACAACAGCTCTAACGGTTTCTCCTTTTCTGTAAAAATCGGTCGGAATCTGCTCTGATTTTGGCAAATATAGCTCGTTACCGTCTTCATCCATCAAGAGCATTTCTTTTTTCCAGATTTGATATAATTCGGCATTGATTATTTCGCCTACTTTTTCGCTGTATTTTACAAATAGACTGTCTTTTTGAAGCTCTAAAATTTTAGATGCCAGTGTTTGTCGGAGCGTCAAAATCGAACGGCGACCAAATGCCAGAAAATCAACTGTGTCGGTAACTTCTTCGCCTATTTCGTAATCTTCATCAATTTTTTGAGCATCCGACAGGCTGATTTCTAAATTCTCGTCTTCCAACTCGCCATCGGCTACCACAGTACGATTACGGTATATCTCAAAGTCCCCCTTGTCCGGATTGATGATTACATCAAAATTTTCATCGGTTCCGTATGTTTTTGAAATCACGTTGCGGAATGATTCTTCCATCACGCTTATCATGGTGCTTCTGTCTATATTTTTCAGTTCTTTAAATTCCGAAAATGTATCAATTAAATTGATGTGCTCTTTTTTAGCCATGGCTATTTGAATCTGATAATGTATTTAGTTGTTTTAATATTATTAAAGGGTATCGGAGTATCTTCTCTCACTATCATTTTGCGTTTTGCTCCTTCCGGTTTTACCTGTTTTTCGATCTCCAGCGTGATAGTATCTTCGTTAAAACTCTTCAAAATACCGACTAATTTTCGTCCGTCTTTCGTCATCACTTCCACTTCGTTACCGATGTTTTTCTCATATTGTTTGGCAACTTTAAATGGCTGCGTGAGACCTGCCGATGATACTTCAAGTTCATAATCCTCGGTATCCCTATCTAATTTTGTTTCGATGGCTCGCGACAATTCGGAACAAAAATTAATAGAGACTCCGTCGAAGCAGTCTATTTCAATGAAAATTTTATTATCGTGCGTAATTTTTACATCTACCGGATAATAATCCGTTTCTGCTAAATATTCTTCAACAAATTGAATAACAGGCTCTTGCAGTATCATTCTCGCGGCATTTATAAAAAGGAAGGGGACTGTCGTCCCCCTCTCCATGTTCTATTTCGTTGCAAAGATACAAATAATTTTTATATGAACAAAAGATCACATTCATTTTCAACTCATTCGAAACTTTATTGCATTTTTTATTTCTAAAATTTGAACAAAATCCAATTTCAGGCATTATAACCTAAAACAACCAATCGGGGTGCCTTAATATTTCGGGCTGAGATCATACCCTTTGAACCTGCGCGGGTAATTCCGGGAAGGGAAAAAGAACCTGTCATTTCTCACTTTCTACCGTAATTTTTGGCTCTCTCATTGAATTTATAAACTATTTAATTAAATTAAAATGAGAAAGTTAAGTCTTATTGTCTTGCTGACGACACTAATCATCAGCGTTTCTGCTCAAAACCACATTCGCGGAAAAATAACCGACGAGAACAACCGACCGCTCGCCGGAGCTACCGTTTTGCTGAAGCAAACCGGACAGACCGAAAAGACCAATCGTCAAGGTGAATTCGCGTTTAACTACCTGAC
>JBKEBE010000060.1:0-17756 GCA_047973025.1 Paludibacteraceae bacterium | reverse complement strand
TGTGACATCCCATAAGATGTTGCATGATATTCCTGTAGGGGATTGTTTTTCAGATAGCTCAATATAAAGAGTAACTTATCTGCCGTTGCAGGTAAATGTACACATACTCTATTGCTTGACATAGGAATGCGAGGTTTACCATCAAAAGTGTAAGGGGTAATATAATCGCACCAATCTTGTTCTAAATGAAACAAGAATTCTTCAAAAGTCTCGCAGTTCATTCCTGTCAGACTTTGAAGTTGTACTAAATTCTTTTTTAGCTTGTAATATCTCATAATACCTCAACGGAGGAATTAAAAGAATATTGTTTAAACTTCTAAAAATTAAGCTATTAATAAACTAATTTATATAATCTCTAATCAATATCTCTTTACGTAAAAAAATTAAAAATATTATTTTCAAATTAATCATAAAATGATTAATTTTGCATTCGCTTTTGGAAACAGAAAGCAAGGGCCCATAGCTCAGTTGGTTAGTAGCACCTGACTCATAATCAGGGGGTCGCTGGTTCAAGCCCAGCTGGGCCCACAATATCAATAAAGGTTTTACACATAAACGTGTAAAACTTTTTTTTATCCAAAAATTAGTTTTTACGACTTCTACAAAAGTATTATCTTTGTTGACGAAACACAAGATGTTGAAAATGAATATTCAAAAAGGAATTACCACGCTAATTTTTGATTTAGGAGGTGTATTAGTTAACTTGGACTGGGAACGCTGTGTAAAGAACTTCAATGAAATCGGAGTTTCCGGCATGGAGAATTTAATCAGCACAACACTTCAACGCGGATTTATTCTCGATTATGAAACGGGAAAAATATCAACCGATGAATTTCGTACCGAATTAAGAAAATACGCGTCAAGAGATGTTACCGACGATGAAATCGATGCGGCTTGGACATCGTTGCTTGATGATATTCCTGAAGAAAAGCTACAACTGCTGCTTGACTTAAAAAAAAAGTACCGTATTCTCATGTTGAGCAATACGAATGAATTGTCATTTTCGTATTGTGAAGACCATTTTTTTAATGCGGACGGAATGACAATCCATGATTTCTTCGACAAGTGTTATCTGTCTTACAAAATGCACATGCACAAGCCCGAACCGGATATTTTCAAAGCACTGCTTGTCGATTCCGGCTTAAAAGCAGAAGAATGCCTGTTTCTTGATGACGGCATCCATAACATTAAAACAGCGATTCAAATCGGGATACAGGGTATGTATATTGAACCCTATTCCGAAATAAAATTGGATATTTAATTGATTTATAAAACGTGCCTACTTCATCAAAACATGTACATCTACAAAAATAACGATGCAATCTCGTGGGACAGATGCGTGGCAACTGTCGGTTTTTTTGACGGGGTACACGGCGGACATCGTTTTTTGTTGAATGAAGTAGTAAAAGAAGCGCGTGATAGGCAAATGATTGCCGTAGTAATCACATTCAATGAACATCCTCGCAAAGTCTTAAAAAGTGATTTCCAACCTCGCTTACTCACGACCTTGGAAGAAAAGCTCGAATTAATTGTTTCCACAGGCATTGACGCGTGTGTCGTGCTTGATTTTACCACAGAATTTTCAAAAATGTCCGCCAAAGAATTCTTCTCAACCGTTTTGCGAGACAAATTGCATGTAGAGACACTTTTTGTCGGATACGACCATCGGTTCGGTTATAACCGGGAAGATGGTTATCCGGAATACAGTAAATATGGCAACGAACTGAATATTAAAGTAATACAATCAAAACAATATACCGTTGAAAGTGGCGAACATTTCAGTAGCTCGCAAATCCGAAATGCCCTTTCAGACGGAGACATAATGCTTGCCAACACCGTTTTGACTTATCCTTACACCTTTATCGGGAAAGTAATCGGCGGTTACAAAAATGGTCGGAAAATAGGCTTTCCTACAGCCAACATCTGGTTTGACAGCAAGGAAAAAATCATTCCGGCAGTAGGCGTATATGCCGTTTACGTATATATAAAAGGGAAAAGATATAAAGGGATGATGAACATCGGCTATCGTCCTACTTTTTCTTCGGACGAACCTTTGAGCCTTGAAGTACACATTCTTGACTTTGAATCCGACATTTACGATCAGAAAATTAAAATCGAATGTATCTGTCGTATCCGCGACGAAATGAAATTCAACGGAATAGAAGAATTGATAGAGCAACTAAAAAAAGATAAGGAAACAGTCAATAATTTACTTTAAATTACGTTGTTATAAAATAGAAATGTATATTTTTGCGAAATAGATACAACGAAAAATAAATTTTTTAACTCATGAAAAAACTAGTTTTAATTATGATGATTGGAACTGTCATCGCAGCTTGCACCGGTAAATCGGACAAAAATTCCGACAACCCGTTTTTCAAAGCGTATGAAAATGAATACGAAGCCCCACCGTTTGAGCAAATCAAAAACGTGCATTACATGCCTGCTTTTGAAGAAGGCATCAAACAGCATCAGGCGGAAATTGATTCCATTGCCAACAGCAGTGAAGCTCCCACATTCGCCAACACCATTGAAGCCATGGAATACAGTGGCGAATTACTAAACAAGGTTTCGTCCGTTTTCTTCAATCTGCAATCGGCGGAAACGAACGACGAAATGGAGAAAATTGCACAGGAGATTACGCCTAAGCTTACCGAACACAACGATAATATTTATTTGAATGACAAGCTGTTTCAACGCGTAAAAGTCATTTACGACACAAAAGCCTCGTTAGGGCTTAATTCGGAACAAGACCGCGTACTTGACAAGATTTACAAACGATTTGTTCGTAATGGAGCTCTTCTTGATGAGGCGCAAAAAGCACAGCTTCGTGAAATCAACAAAGAATTGAGCTCGTTGGAATTGACATTCGGACAAAATATTTTGGCAGAAACAAATGCTTATAAAAAATTTGTTACCAATAAAGATGAATTAAAAGGTATTCCTGAAGGAATTGTAACCGCAGCGGCAGAAGCCGCGAAAGCCGAAGGCAAAGACGGACAATGGATGTTTACAACTTCAAAGACAAGTTTCATCCCGGTACTTCAATACGGCGAGAACCGCGAACTGCGCAAAGAACTGCTGATGGCTTACGTAAATCGTTGCAACCACGATAACGCGAACGACAACAAACCGGCAATCAATAAGATTATGAAGTTACGTGTGAAAAAAGCCAACTTGCTAGGGTTCGAAACACCCGCCGATTTCATCTTGGACAATACGATGGCAAAAACACCCGAAACGGTTTACAGCTTCCTGGATCAAGTTTGGCAACCGGCTTTGGCAAAAGCGAAAGTGGAAGCCTATGAACTACAAAAGTTGATGGATACAGAAGGTAAGGGAGAAAAATTGGAACCGTGGGACTGGTGGTACTACACCGAGAAACTGCGTAAAGCAAAATTCGATTTGGACGAAGAAGAGTTGAGACCCTACTTCAAACTTGAAAATGTACGTAAAGGTGTTTTCGATTTAACCAATAAACTTTGGGGACTGAAATACGAGAAATTAGAAGGAATGCCGGTGTACAACCAAGAAGTAGAAGTCTTCAAAGTAACAGATGCAGAAGACAAACTAATCGGAATCCTTTACACCGACTACTTCCCGCGTCCGGGAAAAACGGTTGGTGCTTGGATGAACAACATCAAGGAGCAATACATCAAAGACGGTGTAAACCACCGCCCGATCATTGTCAACGTGGGTAACTTCACGCGTCCTTCGGACGACAAGCCTTCTTTGCTTACCATGGATGAAGTTGAAACGCTATTCCACGAATTTGGACACGCGCTACACGGACTATTCGCCAATTCTACGTATCCTTCGCTTTCGGGGACGAATGTTGCCCGCGATTTTGTGGAACTTCCTTCACAGCTGATGGAAAATTGGTGTTGGGAACCGGAAGTGATGAAAACGTATGCCTTGCATTATGAAACAGGAGAAGTGATGCCACAAGAGTTAATAGACAAAATCCGGCAAGCAGGTACCTTTAATCAAGGTTTTGTGAATGTAGAATTACTTGCTGCGTCCATTCTGGACATGGATTATCATACGAAAAAAGATACCATGGATATAGACGTTACAGCATTTGAAAAAGCTACGATGGACAGAATCGGGATGATGCCGGAAATTATTGTTCGCTATAAAAGTCCGATCTTTAAACATATCTTTGAAGGAGGTTATTCGGCTGGATACTATGGCTACACATGGGCTGCAGTACTTGATGCGGATGCTTTTCAAGCATTCAAAGAAACCGGTGATATTTACGATAAGTCGGTTGCTGAATCTTTGCGTAAAAACATACTGGAAAAAGGAGACAGCGATGAGCCGATGACACTGTATCGCGCATTCCGTGGAGCTGAGCCAAATCCCGATGCATTGTTGAAAAAACGCGGATTGAAATAGTCTTTTGATAAAGAATGAATAAAAAAACAGAGCAGGTTGAATCAATCTACTCTGTTTTTGTTGTTATCTTGTCCATTTCTCGAGCTTGGTTTGTCATAGTGGACAAATGGAAACCGTGCGTATCTTTATACCGCTTATTTCATTACCAAATCTACCGTATCCGAAGCAATCATCAACTCTTCATCCGTCGGAACGACTACAACTTTTACCTTTGATTTTTTAGTGCTGATTAAGACTTCTTCTCCGCAAATTTTATTTTTTTCTACATCTATTTCAATACCAAGATAACTTAATTCTTTGCATACTCGCTCTCTCGTGGCAGTCTGATTTTCGCCAACTCCTCCGGTAAATACCAGTATGTCAAAACCATTCAGCGTAGCCGCGAACGAGCCGATGTATTTTTTAATCCGATATTCGTACATCTCCAAAGCCAGTTTTGCTCGCTCGTTTCCTTCACTGATTGCTTTTTCGATGTCGCGCATATCTGACGAAATCCCGGAAATACCGAGAACGCCGCTGTGTTTGTTGAAAAGTGTTGTGGTAGCGGCTGTTCCGGTCATCTCTTTTTCCATGATAAAAGTAACCACTCCCATATCGATGTCTCCGGAACGAGTACCCATCATCAACCCTTCCACAGGAGTGAACCCCATGGATGTATCGACAGATTTGCCATTCTCGATAGCCGTAATGGAGGCGCCGTTGCCAATGTGCGCGGTAATAATTCTTGTTTTTTCATAATCCATTTCCAAAAATTCGCAGGCTCTACGGGAGACATATCTGTGACTTGTTCCGTGAAATCCGTAACGTCGGATGCCGTATTTTTTATAAAGAGAATAAGGAATGCCGTACATGTAGGCGTAATCGGGCATAGTTTGATGAAACGCGGTGTCGAAAACAGCTACTTGTTTAACATCTTGAAGTAATTCGTTTATAGCGTAAATACCGGCTAAATTAGGCGGATTGTGCAGTGGTGCGATGTCAATGCAAGATTCGATGTTGCTGATTACTTCATCGGTGATGATGACACTCGAATTGAATTTTTCACCCCCGTGTACGACACGGTGTCCTACGGCGTTTATTTCGTCCAAGTCTCTCAGACAGCCGTGTTTCTTGCTGGTTAATACTCCCAGAATATACTCTATAGCGACTTGATGCTCAAGCACTTCACCTTCCAACACTACTTCTTGTCCATCTGCGCGTTTGTGTTTGAGAAATGAGCCTTTCATACCGATTTTTTCAACGCCACCCGAGCCCAATACCTTTTTGTCGCTCATATCGAAAAGCTTGTATTTCACGGATGAGCTACCACAGTTCAATACCAATATTTTCAGATTATCTTTTTGCATGGTTTGTTTTTGATTGGATTATACAGCTTTTATGGTTTGACTACATTGCCCGATTCATCGTAGTAGTAAAAACCGCGACCGGTACTAATACCGAAATGCTTGGCTCTGTACATGCGAAGCAGTACCGGCGAAGGCTTGTATTTCACATGACCGTATTCATCGTATAGGTTTTCCATCAATTTCACAATTTTCTCGATTCCCATTCTGTCGGCAATACGGAAAATCCCTTGACGGTGACCAAATCCGATGTTCATGATTCGATCAATGTCTTCTGTGGTTGCGATTCCTTCCATCAGCATGGAGCAGGCTTCATTAAGCTGGATAAGGAATAGACGAACACTGACTAATCCGGACGATTCTTCTACCGGGACGTATTGATATTTAATGAGTTTAGCAAATTTACATACTTTATCGTAGGTTTCATCCGAAGTTTCGAGACCGCGGACAATCTCGATAATTTGCGACTCAAGAACGTTGGACAGAAAGTGCAAACCGATACAACGGCTTTTGTAGTCGAGTTCTGCCGCTAAATCGGAAACGATGACTGTGGATACATTTGACGCGATGACAGCGTCTGTCGCGAGCACATTTTCCAATCTTTTGAAAACTTCTTTTCGTTCCGCTATCCCGCGTTCGCCGGTAAGGTTATTGTACCGAATTGCTTCAATGACAAAGTCGCACCCGTCAAAATCGGCATAGTCCAACGTGCCTTTTATCCGTCCTAAAATGACTTTTTTTTCGTTTTCGGTAAGCCCCCAGCCTTTAATACGTCGGTTTAATTTTTCTTCAATGCGCTTGTATGCGTTGGCTATTCGTTCATCGGTAGGTTCGAGAAATACGACTTCCATCCCGTGTGTGGCCGCAACAGTAGCGATTACGCTTCCGTCCTTTCCGCAACCGACAACGCCGATTTTGGAAAACAGCGTTTTCTTTCGGCTTCGCTTGCTTAAACCGTACCTTTCAATGGGTTCTTTAATTGGTGTGGGCATATGATTGATTTGTTTTTTGCTTTTAGCTCAATTTTTACAACGGCTGTTCTATACAATTTTTTATGGGAATGAAAAAATGAACGAATTTGGTCTCGATCAGTATTCCAACAAGTATGTTATCGGTTGCTTTAATGGAATAAATTATAGCGATTTATTCATAGCCTGATTGGCAGTAATAGTTATCATACGAACAATATCTTCTACCGAACAGCCCCGTGAAAGATCGTTGATGGGAGTCGCGATACCTTGAAGTACCGGACCTATGGCTTGGGCGCCTGCCAGACGCTCAACGAGTTTGTAGGAAATGTTGGCTGACTGCAAATCAGGGAATACCAACACGTTTGCTTTACCGGCAACCGAGCTACCCGGTGCTTTGCTTTGACCCACCCCATCAACCAGAGCGGCATCAGCTTGTAATTCGCCATCTATTTGCAATTCCGGAGCCATTTCCTTTGCGATTCGGGTTGCTTCAACAACTTTGTCCACTAATTCGTGTCGCGCACTACCTTTGGATGAAAAACTCAGCATGGCGACTTTCGGCTCGAACCCGACCAAAACACGAGCAGTCTCCGCGGTACTTACGGCGATGGATGCCAATTCTTCCGCAGTTGGATTGGGGTTTACGGCACAGTCGGCAAAAACAAGTAATCCGTTTTCGCCATATTGTTCTGCCGGTGTAAACATCAGCAACGCACCGGAAACGATTTTGATGCCGGGCTTTGTTTTAATAATCTGAAACGCGGGGCGAAGCACATTTCCGGTTGTATTTTGCGCACCGGCGAGTTCACCGTCGGCATCGCCGTTCTTTATCATCAAGCAACCCAGATAAAGTGGGTCTTTGGCTTGCTCTACGGCTTCTTCCGGTGTCATTCCTTTGGTTTTACGGATTTCGTAAAGTAAGTTTGAGTATTTTTCCATCTCGGGATAAGTCTCCGGATCGATGATGGTTGCTTCTCCGATGTGGGTAAGATGATTATCTTCCGCCCGTTTTTTTATTTCTTGTTCGTTGCCGATTAAAATTAATTTCGCCGCTTTTTCACGTAAAATAATATCGGCGGCTTGTAAGGTTCTGGGTTCTGTTCCTTCGGGCAATACGATGCGTTGCAAGTCGTCTTTTGCTCGTTGCATGATCTCGTCTAAAAGTTTCATGATGTACTCGTTTGGTAAAAAGTAATTAAATCTGAAATTTCTTGCAAAATTACAGATTTTAAGGCAATTCTCAGTCGTCTTTTAGACTTTTTATGGAAAGAATGTACTAAATCTAATGTTCGTTAAACGGTTGAAATGATTAAGGGGGGTAGTCGCGGAGTCTTTTGCTCGGTTTATCTGTTTTTAATGTTGATTTTCCAACGATTTCATATAATTACTCGGCGAAAGACCTGTGTCTTTCTTAAATGCTCTGTAAAAACTACTTTCACTGGCAAATCCGGACGCTATAAGAATATCCTTTTGCGATAACTCGGGAGCAGTATTCGAGTGCATTAATTCTTTCGCTTTTTGAACCCGATAGGTATTTATCACATCGGCAAAACTGGCATGAAACGTTTTATGAATGAGCATCGAAGCGTAGGAACGATTGGTGCTCAGCAGGTAGCTCAAATCTGAAATTCGTAAATCGGGATTCATGTAAATCTCATCTTTTTCCAACAGCTCCATCAATCGCGGACGTAATGATTCGACATTTTTTTGCATCTGCTTTTGCGAATACGCGGCAGCATTAATCTCTTCGTATTTCAGCAAATCGTTTTGAAAATCCTGAATGGCAAAATCTTGCTTATAGCCCACGTAGCCTATCCCAAATAGATACAACGAGTGGGTAACGGATGGTATCGCCAGTAGGAACGGATGTGTTACAAAAAAATCTTTACCGATTGCATTTGAAAAAAAGGAGACAAAAGACGCGATAACAAAGAAAAACAGCAGTCTCCTTATCGGAGTTAAGTCTTTTCCGCCCGTATTGGAATAAAAGTTCTTGATCTCGGTATTATAATCCAATATAAGTCTTATACCAAAGAAAATAGTTAATATAACTTGTATCGCGAATACTATTTTGAATAACGATAATCTTAAAATTTGTAATTTAACTAAATTGGAATAGCCTGTCGGCAGGTCGGACTCATGGTACATCACACCGTGTATGAACGTATTCACTTCATCCGGCGACATACGAATGTATAATACCGCAGAGAAAGTGGCAACGAGCAACGAAGGGATAATCAGCCACAGCAATTTCAGGTCGATTTTGACATCTTTCGTAAGCAATCTGATATAGTAATAGTACAACGGATATCCTGCCAGCGAAGTAAAGCACCAGATACTGTCAAAAATAGCGTATAGCCCGTATTGATTATTGAAAAAAAGTGCGTGCGTAAAATAGTTAACGAAAGACAGGCTGAGAAAAAAGGCGAGAAATCGTTTGGAAAGATTACTGTACCACCTGTCGATAAGCAGGAGTATTACCCAAAAAAGAGCTACAAACATGGGCATTATCGAAAAAATCGTATAAATCATTTCCCCTTACTTTTTCCACAAATATATACATTTTTAGTTCTTTGTTGAAATATTTTTACGATTTGGGAAAAAATTCATACAATTTGGGAGAGATACTACGGCGCGTATCCCTACATTTGAAGCCTCAGGTTAAGAATAAAAGACAAAAAAACAGACGAAGGCACTCTAAAAAAGTAAAAAATTATGGCTCAATACTACCTGATTAATACGACCAATCGAATTGTTTTCGCCAAGGACACGAACGATTTGGTAACTAAATGCGGGTACACGATTGGGATGGATACAGCACCAACAGCGATTATATGTACGTATTTTCCTACAAACGTCCCAATGAAAAAACACCCATCCGATACGATTGCGAAGATAAATTTGTGGAAACACTGATTGCTTCAGGCTATATTCAATGTCTTAATTTAAACTGCCTGTTGCGGCATTTCATCCTTCATCCGATTTTAGAAACAGTGAAATCTATGTTCAAATATTAATCAAAAAAAGAAAGGGATTCGATTATGAAAAAATTTGACCACATTTTCAAGAAAAAAAGGTTCCCGACTGTCAAAATCATTCTTCTGTTGCTGATGCTATTTTCAATCGGGCAGATTACCGCTGTCAATCCGAGCGTTTCCACGTACTGGACGAACCTATCGGGAAGTCTCAACACCGACAGCCAAGATGAACGCAACGCAGAGTTTATCGTAGAAGGCAACACGCTCCATACCGTTTGGCTCGAATACAAATACGGTACTACCGCCACTATTTGGTACAGACGATCAACCGATTTGGGCAAAACGTGGGAAAATCCCGTGAAAATCTACGAATTGCTTGAAAAAAATAGTCCACCTATAACATCCGGATACAGTAAAATACTATCGGTCGAAAACAGCGTAGTAACCATTACCTTTGCCGATTACGAATACAGCAACAACGGCACGGGAAAAATCTTCTATACACGTTCCACGGATAATGGAGCTACCTTTCTCGCTACGCGAGAACTTGTCAATTCGGGTGGTGGATACAATAAAATACACGAAAGTATATTGCGGGTCAACGGCAATCACGTCGCCATAGCCTACGGCATTACCGGCGGAAGTAAAAAAGGAATCCATGTGCTGTATTCGACCGATGGAGGCGAAAACTTCAACGATACCATCGTTGCCGACGCGGCATTGAATACTTCACTTGCAGATTTTTATTACGATGGTAATCAGATGATCTTTTTACACCAGTACCTGTATTTTATGTACGGTTTTGCAAAAGGTAAAATGTATTGCACCGTTTCCAACGATAACGGCTTCAATTTCGCTACGCAAAAAGTATCCAAACCCTATCTGTACAACGACTCGGAAGTGGAAAAATTCCGGACACTACCACAAGGACTTAGCTTAAATTACGAATACAGACCCCGTATAGCCAAAACAAATAATACAATTCATCTCGTTTTCGACGAATACGCTCGCAAAGACGGTTCAACTAGCGAATATTATTACACGGTATATGTCCGATCAACCGACAACGGAGCAACGTTTGCCGATCCGGTTCGGTTTGAAGAACAAGGCGCGTCCACTGGAGTAATTGCCGCGAAAGGCAACCGCGTGTACATCGCCAATTACAAAGACGGTCGCATTCTGTTCCGCTCTTCCGAAGACGGGGGCACCACGTTTACCTCAGCCACCGATTTTTTTGAGACCGGATTTGTTCCCCACATCAAACGCTCCGAAGTGTACGATCTACTGATAGACCCCACCGATGAAACGGGGAAAACGGTACATATCGTGGGCAACAACCATCTGCTGGCAACATCTGCCGATGGTGGCAAGACTTTCCCAAACGTGATGACCTACACCGATTGCTTCAACAATATCAAAATGACATCCAACGTAGCCATCGACAACAATGGCGTAAAACATTGGCTCATTCGCCATATTCCCAAGAATGGCTCCGATTATGACGTATATTACCACACCACGGGCAGCGAACCGCAAGACGGCAGTACAAATAAATACTTTTCGTGTGAAGTACCCCAAGCCAATCGTTCCACCATCGGTCTGGCTGTACCGAGTTCTCCGTCGTTGCGGTTCGATTCGCTGCTTACGGTAGAGATGTGGGTCAAATTCGATCCGGCAAACACCTACAAATCACCACTCTTAACACGAATGAAGAGCGGCACTTATTACGATGACACCCCATACGGCTACCAAATCGGCTATCGTTCATCCGGCGGAAAAGTAGCCTTAAATGCAGGTATTCAGACTGATAACGGAAGATTTGTCAATTGGTGTCCGAGTGAAATTGCCGACACCCTTTGGCATCACGTAGCCTTTACGTACAATGCCAACGGGGGATTGGATAATTTTATGACCTACGTAGATGGAATCGTAAAAGCAAAACAGACCGTTATAGGAGCTATTGATGCCGGAGACGGTATGACCACCGTGGGGATGTTGTTGGACGGCAATATCTACTACGACATCAATTTTCAAATCGATGAAGTCCGGCTGTGGAAAAAATCGCTCACTAAGGAAGAGTTGCAAGCCAATATGACCCGCACCGATTTTTCGGATGAAAACGACCTGAAACTGTACTTGGGTTTCGACGACACATTCAAAGATCTGTCCGGTAATGGAAATGATGCCGTTCCGATGCTCAACGCCGATTTAATCGCATCCAACTTCAATCCGCCGGTTGCCGGTTTTGAGACTTACAAAGCCCTTCAGGAAGTCAGCTTTACCAATCATACCCAAAACGGAAAAAACTACAACTGGTCATTTGGAAATACGGCAACATCCACTCTTGAAAACCCGAAACATCGCTACCGGGCCGCCGGCGAATACGACATAGATTTACTGGCTTCAAACGAAAATGCCGTAACATCCGCCACCCGACACGTTTCCATCGAAGGGATAGATCGGGTGTACCCAACCGGAAGCGGCAATACAGGATATGTTACCTTAGACGTTTACGGTGGCGCATTGACGGCTGCCGATAAGCAGGTAATTTTACGTAGAGAAGGCAACGCGGACATTACCGCTCAGGAAGTATCGTTGGTAAGCGCGGGAAATCTTCGCGCAAAATTTCTGTTTAACGGTGCTACAGTCGGGAAATGGGATGTGGTCATCAAACAAAATGGGGCGGAATCCGTTTTGCCAAACGTCTTTACGCTTGAAAGCGCGGAACCGTTGGATAATTGGGTGCGCGTTTCCGGCAGGGGAGCCACACTGCTGAACCGGTGGCAGTCCTACCGAATCAGCTATGGAAACAACAGCAATATCGATTGCTACGCCGTTCCGTTGTGGGTAGCCGTAACGGAAAGTCCCGATTTGGAAATCGAATTTTTCGATTTTGTGATGGATGTTCCGGAGTATTACAAAAATCATCCGGAAATAAACGACTTTAAAGCACTTGGCGAATACTTCGTTACGGACAGCATTGAAGGCAAACCGATGAGAATGCGTGTTATCCCTATTATGCTACCGGAGATACGGGCTAACAGTGCTTCCGAACTGACCCTGCGGCTCAAAACCAATCAAGACATCGAGATTCGGGCATTTTTGGATCGTCCGATGATTACTTCGCAAGACTTGATCGAAGCCGATGCCGGCGGAATCCCGCCCGCCCGGTATATGAAGCAAGCCGCTCCGTTTTCTGCCGAATGTGTCGTAAAAACCTTGGGTATGGGAGTATTGGACGCCACCACAACAGCTTTGCCGGCAGTAGGTTGCATCTGGGGCGGCATCAAAATAGGCTATACGGTTTACAGCCACGTAACATCTAAAAAACCGTCTATGTGGAATACCCTTTGGAACATCGGACTCAGTACGGTTGATTGTGGCGTGAGTTTGGCAAAGAATGTCGCGTTTCCCATCACTTTCGGGATGGCGGTTATCAATTTTGGGAATGCCGTCTATGACCTGCACAAGTGCCGAGAACCCCGAGCCGGCGACAAAAAAAACGTGGATGCCGTCAGTTCGTTTGACCCCAACGAAATGATCGGACCCAATGGACACGGCACCGAAAATTGGATTAAACCGATAGCGGATATTCCCTATACCATTCTGTTTGAAAACAAAAGTACGGCAACCGCTCCGGCTCACGATGTGGTTGTTACCGATACGTTAGATTTGAATAGCTTTGATGTAGAAAAATTTTCTTTTGAAAAATACGGTTGGGGCGATTCCATTTTCAGCCAAGTTCAGAGTGGCTCCAAAGAATTTTCGCGCGATATTGACCTGCGTCCCGCTAAAGAATTGATTGTTCGCGTATCGGGTAAGTTAGACAAAATTTCCGGCGTTGTCAGATTTGAGTTTAAGTCGCTCAATCCCGTTACTTTGTCAGAAGAAGACCCGTTTCTCGGATTTCTGCCACCAAACGATGCAAATCGCGCGGGCGAAGGATTTGTGAGTTATTCCGTTGGGTTAAAGTCCGACTTGGGTACGGGAGCTAAATTGCGCAACAAGGCGAGCATCGTGTTTGACGCCAATGCACCGATACTGACCAACGAGTTTGTAAACACGATTGACAGGCACATTCCGTACAGCGCGATAAACGCGGTGGAAAAGGTCGGAACGGATAGTTTACGGATTCATTGGACCTCTTCCGACGAAGGCTCGGGTGTTCGGGATTATCGGATTTACGCGCAAAAGGACGACGACGAAGTTCTTGCGGTATTGACAGATGCGGTAGACAATAGTGGAGTGGTAAAAGCCGAACCGGACGCCACCTACAAATTCTTTAGCGAAGCGACCGACAACGCGGGATGGCAGGAGAACAAAAACGGACAATTTGACATCGTTTTTGTTAATACCAGGCTGAAAAATGTGGACGCGGAGAACAACCGACTGAATATCTATCCCAATCCGGCGAAGGACATTATCTACATTCAATTAAAAGATGCAGCATCGAATGATTGCAGCGTAGAAATGATAGACACGGACGGAAAAATCTATAATTTGGGAAAATACAGCGGTATGCGGTTAAACACCGGTATAAAAATCCGGATAAATGAGCATGTAAAAGGACTTTATTTGATAAGGTTAACTGCAGATAATGCGTCTTATACGCGAAAAATAGCCATTGAATAAACTCCACAAAGCTATTTGTTCTTACAAACTACTTATTTGGGCGGATTATAGCTATTCAGGAACTATTTGTAAATTTGAAAAAACAAATTTTCCAATTGAAATCCGACGCTATATTCCGCCCATTTCACATTCTCATACTGTAGAGCCTTCGCCTTACTTGTGTGTTCCTAACAAAACCCGACACTTCATTAACAACATTTAACTATTTTGGGTAAACTTTTCGTGCTTACTAAAAGTTATTTGAACGGGTTAATTAATTAAACTTGCTTATTGGGTATTTTTCGTTAAGTTAATGCTATTGCTTACTGTGAGAATATTACCGCTAAATACAGGTAAATTGTTTTTTATTCTCACGGTCTTAAAATAAACTTTTTTCGGACATTCCGAAAAAACCGAAACGTATCGATAAATATTTATACACAAGCAGAAATTATTAATTTACGTTAAAATTGAATGTCTATTTTACAAACAAAATACACCATTTTCTACCTTTTTCGGAATTGACGTTATGTAATCAAATTTTTAAAACTCTAATTTATTTGCTTTATGAAATCGAACAACATTAAAATTTATTTAGGTATCGCGGTAATTATACTCCTGGTAAATAGCTCATGTGAAGGTATTCAGGACCGAATATCTGTAACCCTTCCTGTGGAACCCGATCCCATCGAATTTTCACTGACGAAGCAGTCTGCCGCTATGGCACCCGCACAAGTCGCAGCGGAAAACACCTTGTTTGAAACAACATTAAAAACCAATTTGAATACGTTGCTTGCAGACGAGGGTTACTCTTTGGACAACCTGAAAGCTTTCAAAATTGAGTCGGTAATCGTTGAGGCTAAAGCGCCTACAACTTTAGATATGAGCCAGTTCATTGGGATGAAACTTTATTTTGGTTCCGATAAAAAACTGATCGCCGAAGCAAAAAGTGTAGGCAGCAACAATCAATCTTTGGTTTTTACAATCAATCAAGCCGATATTTTTAGCTACGCGTCCGTTGAGCAATTGCCTGTTTTGATAACCGGTCCGGCACTCACAACCGCAAATCAAGCCACATTGGCAATGAAACTGAAATGCAAAGCTACTGTGAAGCCGAATTAAGGATTATACTTTTTTGTTTCGGGTAGGAACCTACTTTCTTTGACAATTTTGGCTGTTTAATTAAAAATAATTCTTATGAACAAAAAGACAATTCTCGGAATAATACTGGCGCTAATTTGTAATTTTAGCGTCCAATCGCAAGTTTCTCCTTTCAGCAAGTTGAGTGTTGGTTTGGGTTTATCTACGTATGGAGGAAGAATAGAGCTATCTACGCCGATAACTTCGTTTATCAATCTGCGTGGTGGTTTTTCTCTTTTGCCTTACACCTATACGACCCGAATTCCAATGGATGCCGAAGAATACAGAGACTATATCGACTACGACCCCGATTTAAAGCTGACGGCGAAGCTCAATTTTTCTCACGCTCACGTGTTAGCCGATTTTTCACCCTTTAAAAGTAACAGTTTCTATCTGACTACCGGTTTGTTTTTTGGCTCTTCAAAGATAACGGGACAGGGTATTTTATTGAATCCGTCGAACGACAGACCTACTGTAGATGACTTGCGGGATGGGGGCTACGTCGGAGAAGAGCTTCCGGAAATTGAGATAGATGACGACTACGCCATTCTTCCCGATCATGACGGTAGCGTAAACGGCAATATCTTGTTAGGAAGCGGCATAAAACCCTACGTAGGATTAGGCATAGGGAGGACAATTCCCAACAGCAAAATCGGATTTCGATTTGATCTTGGAGCCGTATATCAAGGAGAAGCAGACTTTACGTCGCCAAATATGTCCAAAGGCACTTTGAACGATCTTATTAAAACCGATGAAATCTATCAACAGGTTGAACCTTTTACGAAATGGTATACAATGATAAATCTTCAAATTTCTTATCGGATATTTTAATCATTCTTGTCCGGTAATACCAATCGAATATTCGATGGAATAATCAGGAGCAATATAATTAGCTGATAGTCATAAAGAGTTGGGTGTTTCCAACTCTTTTTTTCATAACAGGTGGATTCTCCCGTCTAAATTTGACCCGATTTTACGTCCGTGGCGTGTCTCTGCGATAACATATTCCATGATGATATTTCGAATTTTCAAGCCGGTATCTACTCTTTTTTCGGCAGCAGTCAGTGGCATCATCCGGTCATTGCCACCCGCCAAAAAGTCGTTTGTAGCGATACTGTACAGCTCGTCTTTTTGGATGGGTTTTCCTTGTATCAAACCGTTGATTGCTTTACCGTCCTTTATACCCATCCTCACTCCGGCGACACCCTGTCCTCCCTCGCGGGCAAAGATGTCCAGCAATTTCTCTATTTCGGAACCTTTGAGCCATAAAATGACGAGTTCGTTTTCAAAAGGCATCAACTGAAAGATGTTTCCTACGGTTAAATCTCCCTTGGGCAGCGAGGCTCTAAGTCCTCCCATATTTACAACCGCCATATCAACCGCCGTTTTCAGGTAATCGCTTCCGGCTTGCAAATAAATGTCTGAAGCCCAGTTTGACAATAAACTTTCCGGTTTTTTGGCGATCATCTCCGTTGACGACTGTCCGATAACTTGGTTCATCTCATTATCCAAGTTTTTTTTGTAATTACCGACAAAGGTCGCCATCGTATTATCAGCGATAGTATCCAGATACCTGTTTATCGGTATTTTGGAGGTAGATGAATCCGTCAAAACCCATTGTTTTGATGCGCAAGAAAGCATAACAAAAACACTTATGATTAAAAAGATGGAATTTCTCATGTCATTTTGATTTGTATTTCAGACACAAATTTAATTTATATTTTCCAAAATACAATTCGAATGAAGCATAATCATTTTTTTAATTTTAGAATTAATAATTCCTTATGCGTCTAATTTAAGTTAAATTAAGTTAAAGTTCTTCGCTAATTAAACTTTTTCAAAGTAGTTTTGTTAATAATTCAACTTTCGCAAGCTCCATTTAACCCGCTTGCGGTAGATTTTTGAAATTTAGGTATTTTGTAAGTTTTTCATTTTCAGAGAAAAGTTTCTCCATTAACAATTCAGTTTCGATGTTGAGAATTTCGGACAATTCGGCTATCGGTTCTGTGATTATCAGCCATATCTGTTCAGCTATGGTGAGTTTTAGCGCATCTTTTTGAGAAGCTCGAAACAACTCGCCAAGTGTTTCGTAATCGTTGAATCGTTTTACAACCGCAAGCAGGTTGTATTGTAGCAAACAAAGTGTTGTAGCTGCAATTTGAGTATCGAAATCTAGTGCCTGACATTTTCCTAAGCCGAGATGTTGTTTGCTTTCTTTGAAAAACACTTCTACCGACCAACGGGTTGAGTAGATTTTATAGGCTTGTTCGAAAGTCAGTTCCGTATTGGTTGTCATCATGCCGTTCCAATTGCCT
>JBKEBE010000144.1:0-5064 GCA_047973025.1 Paludibacteraceae bacterium | reverse complement strand
ATCGCCCAAAAATCACGCTTTCCGCCGGCGCGACTTATCGCTTTGTTGACGTTGCCGGGACCGCAGTTGTACGCGGCTATCGCCAAATGCCAGTCGGAATAAATCCCGTAAAGCTCTTTCAGAAACCTTGCGGCGGCTTTAGATGATTTTACCGGGTCCATACGTTCATCGACCAATGTATTTACTTCCAAGTCGTACATCCTACCTGTCGCAATCATAAACTGCCAGATACCGGTGGCACCGGCTCGGGACACAGCTTTCGGATTCAGTGCAGACTCAATGACGGGTAGATATTTTAATTCGAGCGGTAACTTCTCCGCTTCTAAAGCAGATTCGAATATCGGAAAGTAATATTTACTTAACCCCAATAGATATTCGACCTGTCGTCTTCCGCGTTGTGTGTACATCTCGATAAAAGATTTAACGGCGGAATTAAAAGGCATTTCGATTTCGTTAGGCAGTTTCTTTAAACGAGCTTTGTAATCAAAATCCGTGGTAATCGGATTGGGACGTTGCCGGCAATCGACGGTATAGTTTTTATCAACAGCCCATTCGTGAAGCAAATCATCTAATGATCTCGCGAAGTCTGCCGGAACGACATCGTCTTCTCCGGATTCGAATTCTTCATGACCTTGATTTTTTCCCGCGATCTTATTCTGATGCTGTTTATTCAAACTACCGGAAATAATTTGCTGATTTTTAGATGGCTTTGAGACAAGTAAGGTTTGTATTTGAGCAGAAACAGAAAAAACAGCAACAATAGAATATAAAAAAGACGCAAAAAAATATTTCATGGTAATTTTTTATAAGATTAACTAAAACCGAATATTGCACTGCAAGCCGTAGGCAGAGCGACTATTCGAAAATTGGTTAAATTCGATTCGAGTCGGAGTAAGATTTAACACCAAATCCGGACTGATGTCAAAATCATATAAATGCGCATCGACAAACGCGTCTAATAAAACGAGCGCGTAATAGCCAACACTCAAAATGATGCTCAAATCACGCCATTGGCGAAACTGGTCTTGAGCACTTTTGAGTCGCTGCGTGTAAGTGGCAGCTCCTCCGGGATAATCTTCAAGGGTGTAGCCTCGCGGAAGAATTTTTAAATGATAATTGGTTGTAGGATCATCGTCCGTAATATCTCTATACGCATTTTTGTAGGAAGCATATCTACTATTATTCAAAGATATGGCATACGTAAACCCCATAAAGCCACCATACACAAAGGGCAGTTTCCAATATTTCCTATTGACAATCTGACCGTAACCGGGAATGATTGCTCCAAGCCAGATCGCTTTTGCCGGATCCGGTTTGAATACCGACTCAACATCAATGTTCAGGGTATCGGCTACCGCTTCCGTAGTTTGTGACTTGCGCGAGATGCTATTTTCAGAATTTTCGGTAAAAATCGGTTCATCGACAACGCTCACGGGGACGATCGAATCGGAATAAGCTCGAACTGAATCGTTTAACTGTTGAGCTTGCCCCGTGAACCCAAGGAAAAAAAATGCCAAGTATAGTAGAAGTCTGTTTTTCAATTGATAACGAAACTATATTTTGCTGTTAAATCTTATCCATTAACTGCATGATTTTTACCAATTCTTCATCGTTTGCAAACGGAATGGTTATTTTTCCTTTGCCTTTATTATCACACGAAAGTTGAACTTTGGCACTAAAAATAGCACTTAATTGCGATTTCAATTCTCCCAACTCGTCCGGCTGATTTACTTTGGCTACGACTTGTTTGACTTTTTTGTCAAAACTACCGTTTTCGCTGTAATTTCGCACCATATCTTCGACCTGCCGCACACTGAACTCGTTCTTTACTATCAAATTAAACAGTTGTAGCTGAACGGACGGTTCTTGCAGACCGAGTAATGCGCGGGCATGCCCCATATCGATGACCTTGTTTTTGACTCCCATCTGTATTTCGGCAGGCAGATGAAGCAGACGCAAGTAGTTGGCAATGGTTGCCCGTTTCTTCCCGACACGCTCGCTCAGTCGCTCTTGCGTCAAATTATAATCCTTCATCAACCGAAAGAAAGTCAACGCAATCTCTATCGCATTTAAATCTTCGCGTTGGATATTCTCTATCAGCGACATCTCCATTGCCTGGTCATCAGCCGCGGTTTTGACATAAGCCGGGATTCGCTTCAATCCGATGGATTTGGAAGCGCGATACCGGCGTTCACCCGCAATAATCTGATAGGTACCGTCATCATTGGCGCGAAGTGTAATCGGAGAAATCACACCAAGCTCCCGTATAGAAGAAGCTAACTCTGACAACGCTTCTTCATCAAATAGCTGGCGGGGCTGATTTGGATTTGGAATTATTAAATCCAGATCGATCTCGTTGATGGAGGATGTTCCACTAACACCGACTTCGTCAATGTCCATCAAGGCACCCAGCCCTCTTCCTAATCCTTTGTTTTTTACCATAATTTATAGAATAAAATCTTTCCGACACAGCACAATATGTATTACTACCGCTCTATCAATTCTTTCGCCAAATCTTCGTAGTTCGTTGTTCCGCGCGATTCGGGATCGAAAAGTGAAATGGGTTTCCCGTAACTCGGGGCTTCACTCAACCTCACGTTTCGGAAAATGAGGGTATCAAAGACTAAATCTCCAAAATGTTTTTTCACTTCGGCAAAAACTTGATTTGCCGAACGTAAACGATTATCAAACATCGTAATAAGAAAACCTTCAATTTCCAGTTCGGGATTAAGCCGGCTCTTGATTATCTTAATCGTGTTCAGCAGTTTACTGATTCCTTCCAACGCGAAGTATTCACTCTGAACCGGAATAATTACCGAATCTGACGCAGTCAGCGCGTTCACAGTAATCAGTCCCAAAGACGGCGAACAGTCGATCAAAATAAAGTCGTAATCGTTTTTGATCGGATCAATCATTTTTTTCATCACATGCTCGCGTTTGTCCATATTCAGCAGTTCGATTTCCGCACCTACCAAATCAATGTGGGAGGGTAAGACCTGTAAATTATCAACCTCTGTTTCGACTATGGCTTGAGTAACAGGCATGCCATCTATCAAACATTCATAAACCGTAAACTCGATACTGCGAACATCAATACCTAATCCCGACGACGCGTTAGCCTGTGGGTCGGCATCTACAAGCAAAACCTTCTTTCCCAATGTCGCCAACGATGATGACAAATTAATCGCAGTTGTTGTCTTCCCTACACCGCCTTTTTGATTGGCAATAGAAATAACTTTTCCCATCTTTGTACGTAAATTGATTTGTAGTTCGTGATCTGACCGGTAATTAATTGTATTTTTATCGGCTTAACCGCAAACAATCTCCGGCAAAGATAATAAAATAAATTCAGTCTTGCTCATCCAAATAAACGGCTGCATGAAGATATAAGATTTTTTAAATTACGATTTCACAATTTGCAAACAGAATGATTTTCATTTCCGACATTTCCAGCCAAAATGCTTATCTTTGCAATAAGTATTCTAAAGAATTGTTTTTTGATTTTCGGATGAAACAACCTATAAAAAATACTATCTTTTTACTTATTGCAATCGTTTTTTTGATTGTAGTTTCACATTTTTTTTTCTTCCGAATAGATTTGACCTCTGACAAAAGGCACAGTCTCAGTCCACAGACCAAAAGTCTGATGAAAACGATTCAAGCACCCATCGAAGCTACTGTTTTTCTTTCCGGCAATTTAAACCCGGGATTTTTGCGTCTCAAAAACAGCACAACAGAAATGCTTACGTCTCTGCGCGCATACAGCAGTTCGGAAATAAGCATCCGCTATAAGAACCCTTCGGACGCGGAATCGGAGCAAATACGCGAGCAAAACCATGCGGCACTCGAACAACGCGGGATAACCGGAACAACCGTGTATGAAAAAGACAAAGAGGGAAAAGCTATTCGAAAGATTGTTTACCCCTGGGTGGAACTTTCCTGTCAAGGAAAGACTATTCCCGTAAACCTGCTTAAAAATGATCGTTCACTATCGGGAGAAGAGAATTTGAATATTTCCATTGAGAATCTGGAATTTGAGCTAACCAACGCTGTGAGACGGTTAATCAAAAAAGATGTCGAAAAGATAGCTTTTCTCGAAGGACACGGAGAGTTAAGCGAACAGGAAACGTTTGACATCAGCAAAAGTTTAAGTCGGTACTTTCAGATTGACCGTGGGATAATTGGTTCCAACGTGGATATGCTGGACGAATACAAAAGCATCATCATTGCCAAACCCACTAAACCATTTGCCGAAAAAGACAAGTTTATCATAGACCAATACCTGATGAATGGAGGCACCTTAGTGTGGCTGCTGGACGGAATACAGATTTCGGAAGAAAGTCTTTCCGGCACAGGAACAACTCCCGCTATGCCGCTTGAATTAAACCTAAGCGACATGCTGTTCCGTTATGGCGCACGTATCAATCCCGTCGTAGTGGAGGATGTACAGAGTACGTTGATGCCGGTCAACATAGCTCCGGCAGGTGAAAAGCCCGAATTTGAACCGATACCGTGGATTTATTCTCCATTGTTGCTGACATCTTCGGAACATCCCGTGACCAAGGGTCTTCCGCCGGTCAAGGCTCATTTTGCATCCACAATTGAACTTGTAGGCGACAACAAAGACCTGTCTAAGCATATCGTACTTGCCACCTCGTCCAATACACACCTGACACTGACACCGGCAAATATTTCAACGGCTTCAATGCCCGATTTGAAAAACAGAAACTACTTCAACCTTTCGTTTGTTCCTGTCGGAGTGATACTGGAGGGAGCTTTCTTGTCGGTTTTTGCAAACCGAATGGTTCCGCAGGAGCTCTCAAATTCTCCCGCAATTGTTAAATATTCTGCCAAGACTGCCCGTCAGGCAGTAATAGCAGATGGCGACATTATCCGAAACGATATTTTGCATGTAGGCGATTCCGTCAAGACACTTCCGCTCGGTTATGATCCATACACACGTCAACAATTTGGCAATAACGCGTTGATAACGAACATAATTCTTTATCTGACCGACAATGATGGATGGATGGATTTACGTTCACGTACCATCCCACTAAGGCT
>JBKEBE010000123.1:0-35025 GCA_047973025.1 Paludibacteraceae bacterium | reverse complement strand
GATTTGCTTCGTCGCAAAAAAATGACCAAACGCTCAAAACTGCTTGGCTGTTATTACACCGAAACAAGCGTTGATTTCAAAGGCATACAGGTAAAACTATTTTTCTGTAAGTCTTCTAAAAAAGGCAATTGGAACGGCATGATGACAACCAATACGGAACTGACTTTCGAACAAGCCTATAAAATCTACTCGACCCGTTGGTCGGTAGAAGTGTTTTTCAAAGAAAGCAAACAACATCTCGGCTTAGGAAAATGTCAGGCACTAGATTTCGATACTCAAATTGCAGCCACAACACTTTGTTTGCTACAATACAACCTGCTTGCGGTTGCAAAACGATTCAACGATTACGAAACACTTGGCGAGTTGTTTCGAGCTTCTCAGAAAGATGCGCTAAAACTCACCATAGCTGAACAGATATGGCTGATAATCACAGAACTGATAGCCGAATTGTCCGAAATTCTCAACATCGAAACTGAATTGTTAATGGAGAAACTTTTCTCTGAAAATGAAAAACTTACAAAATACCTAAATTTCAAAAATCTACCGCAAGCGGGTTAAATGGAGCTTGCGAAAGTTGAATTAGTTACAAAAAAATGAATGTCATGAAAAAAATTACTTTACTATGCTTTTTATTTTGCTTTTACGCGTTAAACGCGCAAACTTATGAAGAAGTTACTCCTTCATCCTTTGTTCAAGGCGTTGAAAATAATTGTGCTTCCGCTATAGGAGATTTTAATGGCGATGGAAAATTAGATATTGTCCTTACCGGCAAAGATTTAGGAGATGGAAATCACAAAACCTGGTTGTATTTGAACGATGGAAATGGAGGATTCTCACTATCAACTAATTCTAATCTAACGATGGGATTTATACACAGCAGTATCGGACTTGGAGACTATGATGGAGACGGTGATCTGGATATCGTTATTCAAGGCTGGGACTTAATATCAGGTACATCAACCCAACGAGCTTATGTCTATCAGAATAACGGCAACGGAATATTTACGGAAGTGGCTACATTGGATGGACGTTCGAATGGAAGTATCGAATTTGGGGATTATGATAACGATGGTAAGTTGGATATTCTCCAAACCGGTTGGAGGGCTTCAACATCATCCGGAGTAACAACCATTTATCACAACGACGGAAGTAACGTATTTACCAACATCAACAATACGACAGTATTCGGCTTAGCCGATGGACACGCTAAATTCGGAGACTATGACAAGGATGGAAAGTTGGATATAATTGTCAACGGATGGATGCAGGCACATATTTACAAAGGAGACGGAGCGGGTAATTTTACAAATCAAAACATTCCTCTCTCCGGATATGATTTTTCCTATGTTTATTGGCTTGATTATGACAAAGATGGTTTTTTGGATATTCTGCTTGGTGGACATTATAACAATGATGGAGATAAATACGCGATAAAGGTTTATAAAGGAACCGGAACGAACTCCTTTACTGATGTTAGTTTAGGGCTACCCGGTATCCAAAAAGGACCTATCCGAACGAGCGATTGTAATAATGATGGCAAAACGGACTTCTTTATTTCCGGATGGAAAGGTTCAGGGTATTTTGGGATTTATAAGAATGACGGAACAAATACTTCTTTCACGGAAGTAAGTGGAATTAATAGCGTGATAAGCGGGTGGGCTGATGGAATGTTAGAAGTCGCAGATTTCGATGGAGATGGATATGTCGAAATTTTTAAATGTGGCTGGGGAAGTACAAAATTATATAAGAATATAGACCGCAGTACACCTACGAAATCAAACAATATAATCAATAACAATGATTTTACCATTGTACAAGTAGGTAGCACACTTCGTATTCAGGTTCTAGAAGCCGATCATAACAAGAATTTGGTCGAATTATATTCCATTTCCGGCAAAAAGATATTCAGCAATACTTACGCAACCAACAACATCAATATTACTGTGGATAATCTGTCAAATGGATTTTATATCCTAAAAGTTCGTAATAACAAATCGTCAGGGTGTGAAAAAATACGAGTAAAGAATTAAAAAAAGCGAAAGTCAATCAACACATCAATTCCCATAATCTCGATTATTTCATTCCGATTTTGCACAAAAAAAACGAACCGACAATAAACTTGTCGGTTCGTCCTGTAATTCTATGTCTTGGAGCATGTAGTTACAACATTATTTTTTGGGTAAATTTATCTACTCTTATGATATACAATCCTTTGTTGAGATTTAATACCACCGGATTTCCGGCATAGACAAAAGAATGTACCTTTGCGCCCAATACGCTGTAAATATCGACTTGTACTCCGTTTTCGAGATTTTTTGCGGTTAATACTTTCCCGGTAATCGTAAATTTCGGACTGTCATCACTATCCGTAGCGTTAGCAACTTGTACATTGGAAGATATTCCAAAAACGGATGACTCTATCGTATTAACCAATCTTTGTGCCTGCAAGCCAACGAATCCACAAAGTAAAAATGCTATTAAAATAGTACTCTTTTTCATAAGCTTGTGTTTTAATTGGTAGTATATATTCTGTTTTAGTCTGTATTCGCGTACCTTACAACATGCAAATATAATGCAAAGTTTTCAATAAAATTGAATTTCAATCTATTTTCTTTTATTGAAACGTTTTTCTTTTCGTAAAATCTTTTTTGTTTGCTTATTTGATTGGGTAAAATTTACAAATTAGGCATTAATGTGTTATCTTTGCAACTCATTTTTAAATCCACAATGACAAAACAATTAACGCCTGAATACGTTTTTGAAACCAGTTGGGAAGTATGTAACATGGTTGGCGGTATTTATACCGTATTATCCACCCGAGCCCGAACACTTTGCTCGTCTCTCGGCGACAAACTCGTCTTCATCGGTCCCGACGTTTGGAAAGAACATGAATCGCCTTATTTTGAAGAATCTGAAGAATTGCTTGCTGAATGGAAGTCGCATTTCATTGAAACAACCGGATTAAGAATTCGAGTTGGTCGTTGGAAAGTTCATGGCAATCCGGTTACCGTATTGATCGATTTTGATCCGCTTTTTTTCAAAAAAAATGATATTTACGCTCATGTTTGGGAAAAATTTGGCGTCGATTCGATTCATGCGTATGGCGACTACGATGAATCGTCGATGTTCGGCTACGCATCGGGAATTGTAATTGAAAGTTATTACCTTTTTCACAAACTGACTCGCAAAAATAACGTTGTCGCTCATTTCAACGAGTGGATGACTACTTTTGGCGCGTTTTACGTTCAGGATAATGTTCCCGGAATAGCAACCGTATTTACCACCCATGCCACATCCATTGGACGCTCTATCGCCGGAAACAATAAGCCGCTTTACGATTATCTGAACGAATACAACGGGGACCAGATGGCTTTCGAGCTCAACATGCAATCGAAACATTCTACCGAAAAAACGGCAGCCCATACGGTCGACGCTTTTACCACAGTTAGTGCTATTACGGGATTGGAATGTACGCAGTTGCTGGAAAAAAAGCCGGACGTCATCACACCAAACGGTTTTGAAGATGATTTCGTACCTTCAGGCAAAGAGTATGATGCAAAAAGAACAAAAGCGCGTAAGAAGTTAAAAAAAGTGGCAGAGACCTTATTTGGATATCCACTTCAAGAAAATGCTTTTTTCATAGCTACCGCCGGCAGATACGAGTATAAAAACAAAGGATTGGACGTTTTTATCGAATCCCTGAAACGACTGAACACAGATTATCACACCACACGCGAAGTGGTTGCGTTTATCATGGTTCCGGCTCATATTTCAGGTCCGAGAGCCGATTTGGCAACAAAATTGTCAAATCCTGATGCAACAATGAATTATTGGAACAAGCACACGACGCACGAACTGTACAATTATCAAAACGACAGCATCATTTCTGCGCTACAATGGTTTCATTTCAACAACATGCCTAATGAGAAAGTAAAAATCATATTTGTTCCTTCTTACCTCAACGGGAGTGACGGCATTTTTAACATGACCTACTGGGATTTGCTTATCGGGATGGATTTGAGCCTGTTTCCGTCGTATTACGAGCCATGGGGCTACACTCCGTTGGAAAGTGTCGCGTTTTCGGTGCCCACGGTTACAACCGATTTATCCGGGTTCGGGCAGTGGTTCAGATCGACGGGAGCTCAACAGGGTGTTGATGTTGTCAATCGTTCCGATTATAATTTTTCGGATGTCGTCGGATCCATTTCTTCTATATTAAATGATTACGTTCAAAAAAGCCCCGTGCAAATGAACGAAATGAAGACTTTCGCTTTAGCAGTGTCAAAAAAAGCACTTTGGAAAGAATTTATTCAATATTATTTTGACACCTATCACATCGCCTTGAAGAAGAGAAATATCCGTTTAAAAGGTCATTTGCAAAAATAGGTTATTTAAACGTACAGAAAATTTCCGAATACGTTTGAAATGACAATATGTATATTTAACATATTCACGGCGTAAATCCAAAAAAAAAAGTAGTAATTTTGCTGGCAAACATGTTTTATAACACATTTTATCGTACTTGTAATTTAAATTTTTAACATATGAAATTAAAAGTAAACAATGTAAATGACCCCATTTGGCGCGACATTGTAGTAAAATCAAACTTACCTGATAGTTTAAGCAAATTAGAAGAATTATCACAAAACATATGGTGGAGCTGGGATAGTGAAACCAAAAAACTATTTCGCGAAATATATCGTCCGGCTTGGAAAGAAGCCGAATCAAATCCGGTTCAACTTTTGAATCTTTTGAGTTATGAAAATTTAGTCGCTTTGGGAGATGACAAGGAGTTTACAGCAAAAGTTGATCATATTTATGATGAATTTCAGGCTTATATGAACGAACCGACTGACAAAGGACGTCCTTCTATCGCCTACTTTAGCATGGAATATGGTTTGACTGAAGTCTTGAAAATCTATTCGGGTGGTCTTGGAGTGCTTGCCGGGGATTACCTCAAAGAAGCGAGTGATAGCAATGTGGATATGACGGCAATCGGATTTTTGTACCGCTACGGTTATTTCAAACAATCGCTGTCGGTTGACGGTCAACAAATTTCGGTTTATGAACCGCAAAATTTTAATATTCTCCCAATCAAGCAAGTTTACGACAGCAATAATCAGCCTATTATCGTGGAAGTCCCTTATCCCGGCAGAATCGTTTACGCTTATCTATGGAAAGTATCTGTAGGTAGAATCGCGTTGTACTTGCTTGATACAGATACGGATCTCAACAGCGAATTTGACCGGTCAATTACGCATCAGCTTTACGGTGGCGACTGGGAAAACCGCCTGAAACAAGAATATATGCTGGGTATAGGCGGTATGCTGGCGTTGAAAAAATTAGGTATAAAAAAACAGATTTATCACTGTAACGAAGGACACGCCGCGTTAATCAACGTACAACGTTTGGTGGATTTAATCAGCGAAGAACAGTTGACATTCAACCAGGCACTCGAAGTCGTTCGCGCAAGTGGACTTTACACGGTGCACACGCCGGTTCCTGCCGGACACGACAGCTTTGACGAAGCGCTATTCAGCAAATACATGAGTGAGTATCCCGCCAAATTGGGAATCAGCTGGAATGAATTCATTGACATGGGACGTACCAATCCGGGTACGAACGAAAAATTCAATATGAGTACGTTTGCCTGCAACACTTGTCAAGAAGTGAACGGCGTAAGCTGGCTTCACGGCGAAGTATCCAAGAAAATGTTCGCTTCAATTTGGAAAGGATATTTTCCCGAAGAATCTCACGTAGGATATGTTACCAATGGTGTACACTTGCCTTCGTGGACTTCATCGGAGTGGAAGGCATTGTATGAAAAATATTTCACAAAAGCGTTTTACAAAGACCAATCCAACATTTCCATCTGGGAAAAGATACACGCTGTTCCCGATCAGGAAATTTGGAACATTCGGACATCGCTGAAAAACAAATTAGTGGAATATATCCGCACACAATTTCAGGACAACTGGCTAAAAAATCAGGGCGACCCATCCAGTGTAGTTCCCATCTTGGAATCCATCGATCCTAACGCTTTGATTATCGGATTCGGACGTCGTTTTGCCACTTACAAACGTGCGCATTTACTCTTCAGTGACTTAGAGCGATTGGAAAAAATCGTTAATAATCCCGCTCATCCGGTTCAATTCCTATACACCGGCAAGGCACACCCCGCTGATGGCGCCGGACAAGGTCTGATTAAACGCATTGTGGATATTTCGAGAATGCCCCAATTCCTCGGGAAAATCATTTTCCTCGAAAACTACGATATGCGGTTAGCCAAACGGTTAGTTACCGGAGTGGACATCTGGCTTAACACCCCTACCCGACCTCAAGAAGCTTCCGGAACTTCCGGAGAGAAAGCGTCCATGAACGGAGTGCTCAACTTCTCGGTATTGGACGGATGGTGGTATGAAGGATACCGTAAAGGAGCAGGATGGGCACTGACCGATAAACGCACGTACGAAAATCAAGAATACCAAGATAAACTCGATGCCTTGTCTATTTACAATATTCTTGAGAACGAAATCATTCCTTTGTACTTTGCTAAAAACACAAAGGGATACTCGCCGGAATGGATTCAAACCATCAAAAATTCAATTGCTCAAATTACGCCGAACTACACCACCAAACGAATGATGGACGATTATTTCGAGCGTTTTTACATCAAACAAGCTAAACGGAGTGCTTTACTGAAAGCAAATAATTTTGAAAAGACCAAAGAGATTTCTGCTTGGAAAGAAAAAATGGCGGAATCGTGGAACGGCATTGAAGTAGTTTCGATGGAACTTCCCGAAAAGTTGATTCACAACCCGCAAGTAGGAGAAGATTACAACATCAACGTAGTTGTAGATATGCACCAATCCATGGAGAAAGGAGTCGGTATCGAGTTGCTCGCCATCAAAACGGATGCAAATAATCAACAGTTTATAGCTGATAAGGACGAGCTCACACTAGTAAAGACGGAAGGAGCAAAACTTCACTTCAACATTAATTACAGACTTGATAATGCAGGTTCGTACAAATGGGGATTCCGCATGTTTCCCAAAAACGACCTGCTTCCGCATCGCCAAGATTTCGGGTACGTAAGATGGCTGTAATGTAGGCAAAATAAGATAAGGAATACAAAAAATGCCGTTTTACGCAAGTTAAAACGGCATTTTTTTGACGTTTACCCTACAAGCGATTGTTGTCAAATCTTACTCTTTTCGGATCGAAACGCCAAAAAAACAGATACCAAAGCGTACAACAAGAGAACAATGACCCAGCGGTCGTCCCGAATAAACATGAGATAAGCACCCACTCCCAGCAATAGCGTGATAAAAAACATGATTCGCATGACGCGTTGTGTGCGAATATCGGCATGCCTGACCCGCAAAAGATAAACCGCCTGTACAGCTATCAAAATGATGACTCCGGCAGCAAAAATAAATTTCGCGAAATCAAATTCAAAAAATTGAAATGCCGCGCCCATGAGTAGGAGAAACCCACCCAATCCATGCGCTATTTTAATGCTATGGTTATTCATCTTCTTTGATTATAAATAGGTCTTCACTATCTTTCTTCAGGTAATATTTTTCACGCGCATACCGCTCCAAATTTTCGTCTCCGGACTGCATATCGTTCATTTTCTGTTTATTGGATTGAATCTCATTCTGATAAAAATTTATTTCTTTATTTAAACTTTTGATATCCTTTCCGGTTTTCCAACGATTTCTCAGACTATTGTTTCCGAAGAAAATAACAATCACGGCAAAGATAACAATTGTCAAGAAGTACTTATTAAAAAGTATCTTGCGAAAATAGGATAAAAATTTTTTCATAATTCAAATCATTCCTTTTCTGTAATAGGCTGTTTATAGTTTGGTTTTTGCTTTCAATCGCAAAGCGTGTATAAATCGCTTCTCGGATTGATTAAGAGCAACGGGACATTCGATTGCTTAATCAGATGCGATTCCTTGGCACCGAAAATCCAGTCATCCAACCCATAGTCTCTTGAAGCTGAAACGATAACAATCCCATAATTGGCTTTTTCAGCTCGCCTTACGGCTTCCTTATCTAACTTATAACTATCAGACGTCGCTTTTTCATGTATATAGTTGAATTGGAATTTATCAAAAACCAACTTCATTTTTTCAATTGTTACGGCTGCTTTGGAGCCGTAGTCATTCGCTTGCAAAAGGGTTATCTCCGAGTTGCAAAATCTCCCGAACGCAGACGCAAACTGTGCTTTTTCATACTCCTCAACCAAAAAACCGACCGGAACCATCACTTTGTCTAAATTAAGTTCCGGAAATGAACTTTTGAAAAAAAGATAGGGGATTCTCAAATCCCGACAATATTTTAAGCAATTTTTGAGTGTTTTATTGGTGCCATTCCATTGAATCATCAAAAACGACACTTCCAAATATTCACATTTTAGGGCTAAATCTGTTTCGGAATCAGTTGTAATAAAGATCTTCGCATCAGCTATATTCTCCGCTTGTAAATACCGATTGATAGCTGATTGTGATTCATGCTCCGGATTATCATTTTCCACGTAACGTAAAATGCCAAATTCTTTTTTTAAATTTTGAGATAGTGCCAAACTACTTCTCAACAGATTGCCGGCCGTTTTCACGTCATAAATTAGAACTAATAGCATTTTACAATGGTACTTTTTCGGAAGATATTCAACAAATATTAGTCCATAAAATAGACCCGTTTTACCCTTTTAGATACTCCGGTAAGCACTTCGTAAGGGATGGTTTGTAGTTTCTCCGCAATTTCTTCGATGGGAATATTTTTCCCGAATATTTCTACTTCATCTCCTTCGGAAGCCGGTATATCTGTCAAGTCTATCATGCACAAGTCCATGCAGACATTACCTACCACCTTGGCGCGGTTCCCGTTTATCAATACATCTCCCACTCCATTGCCGAGCCTTCGGTCAAATCCATCGGCATAGCCAATCGGGATAACTCCTATTCGGCTGTTTCGTGAAATTTTACCTTTCCGACTGTAACCAACCGTTTCTCCGGCTTCTACATCCTTTATCTGTAAAATTACTGTTTTCAATGTACACACCGGTTGCAATTTTACCTGCTCAACAGCACTGATACTATACAATCCGATGCCAAGTCTTACCATATCAAACTGATATTCCGGGAATCGCTCTACACCGGCCGAATTGAGTACGTGTCGCATGATTGTGTGCGGAAAAGCCTGAGATATTTCGTCTGAACAACGCGTAAATATACCTACCTGTTCTCGGGTAAAGGTATCAAAATGCCTACTGTCAGAACCGGCTAAATGTGTAAAAACAGAGCGTATCTTGATCTGGTTCTGATTCTTCAAACGCTCTACCAGCATAGGGATGTCCTTAGTATCAAATCCAAGTCGGTGCATTCCGGAGTCTATTTTCAGATGAATCGGATAATCGGTAACAGCCCATTTTTCGACCGATTGAATAAAACTCTCCAACAACCGGAAACTGTAAATTTCAGGTTCCAATTTATGCTCTAAAATCGTATCAAAAGCTCCCTTTTCGGGATTCATAACGACAATAGGCACTCGAATCCCCTCTCGGCGAAGCTCCGCGCCCTCGTCGGCAACGGCAACCGCCAAATAATCACACCGGTTGTTTTGCAAAGTACGTGCTATCTCGACCGAACCGCTTCCATACGCGAAAGCCTTTACCATACACATGGTCTTTGTTTCGGGGCGTAGCTGAGCTCGAAAATAGTTGAAATTCGCGAGAAAGGCATTTAAATCCACATCAAGCGTCGTTTCATGTACCTGATACGCCAATCGGGCAAGAATTTGTTCGAAAGAGAAACTCCTCGCCCCTTTCAAGAGAATGATTTCATTCCTAAATTCGTACATCAAAGGCGATTTCAAGAATTCATTTGTTGACGAAAAGAAATATTTTTCTTCGGTTTTAAATTTGGTTGCCGATTGAGTTATCTGATCGCCTATACCGATTAATTTTCCGATATTCTTTTGTTCTATCAATTGTGAAACCCGCTCATAAAGTACATCCGAAGATTGTCCGCTTTGTAAAATATCGGATAAAATCAACGTGCCGTTTAATTTCTTTTGTTCCGTTTGACGATTTTGAAAGTCCAAGGCAATACCTAATGAATTGAAATCGGAATTATAGGTATCATTGATAATCAGACATCCATTATTGCCTTCTTTGACTTCAAGCCGCATCGCGATAGGCTCCAGTTTTAAGATTTTTTCCGCTATTTTTTCAAACGAATAATCCATATAAAGCATCAAGCATACGCACTGCAGTGCATTCTCAATGGACGCTTCATCCGAAAATGGGATTTCGATTGGGAAACTTTTTTTCTCGAACAGTAATTCTAAGGTTGTATTTCCATTTTTCTTGATGTGAATAACTTGCAAACAATTACCCGGCTTCTGTCCCCAAGAAAATAATTTTGCTTTCAAATTAGCTTGTCGAACGGCTATTTCGAGCAGTTTATCATCGGAATTAAATATTAACACTTCCGAATCTTTGAACAACTTTAATTTTTCCTCAGCTTTTTGCTTTTGCCCGGCGAATCCTTCTTGGTGGGCTTCTCCCAAATTGGTAAAAATTCCAATAGTCGGGTTAATTATCGGCTGAAGTTGTTCCATTTCATTTTTTTGCGAAATACCGGCTTCAAAGACACCTAACTGTGTATTCTTGTTTATTCCCCAAACGGATAAAGGCACTCCGATTTGTGAATTATAACTGCGCGGGGAGCGGACTATCCGAAAATCTTCGTGCAAAAGTTGATTCAGCCACTCCTTAACCACCGTTTTCCCGTTGCTACCGGTAATCCCAACAACGGGAATATCAAACTGAGCGCGATGTACTGAAGCTACAGCTTGTAAAGCCTGCAGCGTATCTTCGACGCGAATGAAAATAGCGTCAGGCATGTCTGCTTTATCTTGAATATCTTGGCTTATCACAAAATAGCGAAGTTGCCGGCGATAAAGCTCGGTAATGTATTTATGCCCATCGTTTCGATCGGTTTTCAATGCGAAAAAAAGTGTTTCGGCCGGGAACGATAAGGAACGGCTATCGGTAAGCAACCACCGAATATCGACATCAGGTATTTCTTTGATGTTCTGATTCAATAGCTTGATTATCTGCTCTAATTTCATCATACAATTATTAAACAGACAAAGGTAAAGAAAAAAAAGGTTTTATTTGGACGCTAACACCGGAAATAGCAAAATGGGACATCTGTAACACAGACTTCGTATTTTCAAGTTATGCGAGGAACTACCAACAAATAAGCAACTAAGAACAACGTATCATTTCCACGTAACAAGCAATAAAACATCAAATTAATAGCGAAAGTGAAACGTGTCGGTCATTTTACAAAGCCGTTAGTTATGCTATTTTCCGAGTACAAGCAAGTAGAGAAACTTTAGCTGTATTTTTCTAGGGTGAATACGTTAATTTCTATTCAGGTAATAAATTGATAAAAAAATCGTAAAAAAGTTAAATCTACGACTACAAGTATCCACGAAAAAGTGTATTTTTACAATGATTTGAGCAAATTGTTAACGGGTTCTGCAATTTTTTCATCAGACTACAAAAATGAATCATTAGAATCCACCCTTATTTATTATTAAATGAGACAAATAAAATTATTTTTAACTATGAGTATTGCAACTTTCTTACTTTCTTGCAATAACACTCCAAAAGTTGCCGGTTTTGAGGGCGAAGACCTTATGCAACAAGCAAACATAACAAGAAACAAAGAAACCAAAGAGGCAACCTTCGTTTCAACACTTACCGACAAATGGGAACTATATTACGGCACTTCGGTAGATTCCATTGATTTTTCGCAACCAATCCTGACCGGAGAGGGTGCCGGTAGCTTTGCATTAGCTATTCCAACAGAAAAACGAGCTTATTTTCAGCTAATTACTCCACAAGGCAAAGCTATCATTGCAGAAAGGCGTTTGCCAATGGTAGGAGGATTTAATTTTAGGGATATTGGCGGTTATAAAACCAAAGACAACCGCTATGTAAAGTGGGGGAAGATTTTTCGTTCCGACGAATTGAGTACTTTGACAGATGCCGATTTAATGTATCTATCTTCTATCCCCATAATTAATATTGTAGATTTTAGATCTCAATATGAGATTGATAATGCAAAAGATAAAATTCCGCAATCAGTAAAAGCGGCATACAATTACTCCATAAGTCCGGGAAATTTGTCTGATATGGTAAAATCTATATCAGATTTGGACAGCAATCAAGTAGATACGATTATGGAAGGTATGAATGAACTTTTCGCCACTGATTCAGTAGCCATTGATCAATATCGAAAAATGTTCGCCCTATTACAAAATCCAACTAAAGAAACTCCCTTACTCTATCATTGTACCGCCGGAAAAGACAGAACAGGTATGGCTACAGCACTGATATTATTTGCATTAGGAGTGGACGAAAAAGGTATTATGCAGGATTATTTGTTGTCAAGTCAATACATTGAAGCAAAATTTGCAGAACACATCAAAGCTCAACCGCAGTTAATCGGCTTGTTCTCGGTAAAAGAACAGTATTTGCAAGCAGGAATCAATAAAATTAGAGAAGAGAATGGAAGTATTGAAAAATTCCTAACCCAAAAATTAAACGTAAACATTGAGAAATTTAGAGATACATATTTGTATCAATAAGTGTTTTTTGAGAATTTTCTTGGAAAATGGGACTTCTATAAATGAATTTTATAAAAGTCCCATATTTTTTATTTAGAATTTCTTTTGAATGAATACGTGAAAAAATCTTATTCTATTGAAATAGTTGCGACAAATTATACAATTACTATTGAGCTGTGTAACTCAATTAGAAACTTTTGTTAAGAGAGATAAGGAGCTAGGAACTCTTAGGTCGTTATAACGAAAAAGCCACTCCAACCATTCCATTCATTCCCTGTACCTGATATCCTTTGTAAAATTCGTATTTTTTATTCAGGATATTGTTTACTCTCAAAAAGAAAGACATCCAGTCTCTGTAAGCATAAGAGACACCTAAGTTCCAATCAAAAACCGGATCCATTTTCGTTCCTTCGGATACTGACAGCTTAGCATATCTCCCGTCTTGAAAATAAAACCGGGTACTGATGGAAACATCGCTTCCCGCTTTGACGTCAGCTCCAAAGTCCGCGTCCCAAGCCGGAAGATGCCAGGCTTGCATTTCTTCGTTCACATCCCAATAATGATACGCGCCCTTCAGATACACATTGACTTGGTCTTTGTAGTCCCAAGAGCCCCTGATTCCGACAGACGCGCGAGTAGCTCGCGAATACACGACATCAAAATTATTCAGATAAACCCAACTGAAATTATCCGGCATATCAGCAGGCGCGGTGGTGCGTTCAAATTCCTTATTTACATAAAAATACTGATTACCAATAATCTTGTATTGACCATAGACATCAAATAACAGATTGTAGGTCGGACTTAACTTAAAGCCAAGATAAGCGTTAACCGGCGTGTACGTATCCTTTATCCGCTCCGAAAGCGACAAATACCGATTTTCATCGTAAATAGCGTACAGTGAGTTAACGGCTAAATCTCCGGTCAGTGCGCCATAAAGCGATAAATACGCCGGAATAGCATTCCACTGCGCGTCCACATCGGCTGAAGGCGAGAAAATCTGACCCGCGCTACCGATAGAAATTCCGGTTCTCGCGCCCAACTTTACATACCATTCATCGCCTACGAACTTAAAATAGGGATTCAATTTTACGACGGAATAATTGTCGGGAAAATCGAATGTGGTGCTTGTCGGAACGGCATATCCAAAATTGTAGATTTCGGCTTTCAGCCCTAATCGATTCGATTCAAACGGCACTTCAAACAAGCCGTCCAAACGTACCTGATTTTCCGAAATTCCACTTGAGACGTTGTACAGTAATTTATACGAAACGTGCGCGTCAAAAATCAAGTTGTCCGCCAAAGGCAACGAGCGAATACCTACTATCCCATTCGCGCACCAGTGTGTATTGTCAACCGGATAGCCGGACATATTCCAAAACGAAACGGGATTCCCATCTTTATCGTTGTAATACGCTGTGCCGTACCTACTTGCCGCGTCAGACATAATGAAAGATTCCGTACCGGCGTAAGGTATTCCGTAATAATTAAAGTAGTCATGACTACCGCCTGCTCCGGCATATAAATCAAAACTTTCGAACAAATGGTCGAACTGAAGCGAAAGTGATGTTTTCGCGTGTTTTTTATCGCCAAAAACGCCTAAATGATGCAATCCGACATCCAATCGGTTACGTTTGTCATCGAGAATCGGATACATAAAATCACCCAACGTATTGAGCGGTATCCCTGCGCCGAGTCGTAAAAAACCTTTCTTAACAGCAGAAGGCTCGTGTAACAATTCGGTGGCTGGCAATGTGTGGATATTGTATGCGCCCGATATGGGAGTGGTAATATCCGAATAGACCGGCGTGGACTTGTTGACTGTCGGTTCAATGATTTTTGGTTCTGCAATAATTTTGCCGACATCGGTAATTGCCGGCCGGTATTCCCGCGTAACATTTACCGTTTTATTTACGACACTATCGGGTACCTGCGCAAAACTGCCCATAACCGAAAGGACAGCGAATAACGCTATCGAATATTTTTCCAATTTCATGTGTTTAAAATTTATTTTTCACATTAAGGACACCTGGAATACGCCATTAAACATTCCCTTGTGTGTCAAAGTTATTTCACATGGCTGTTTCATTATCCTTAATTTACAACTCGTTGTTTTGCTCTCGCGTCAATCGCATTTAGTCGGGAAACAATCATTTCCTGCACATCACTTTGTTCGGTATAGTTTTTTTGAAGACTCAGCAGATACTGTTTGGCTTGAAAATCGTCTCCACGTTGGATATTTATATCGGCAAGCACGATGAAACCGCGCGCAAGCCAATACTGGTGCGGAGTCCCTTTTTTTACGAAATCAAGTACTTCTTTCTCCGCGCTGTTCAGCTGGTTTAACTTATAATAAACGTCTGCCAACAAGAATTTGGCTTCCGCGCCAATCGCTGTGCGCGTATCAATCGGAATGATTTTCAAATCTTTCAAGGCATTGCTGAGCTGATTTTGTCGCGCATAAACTTTCGCGCGATTCAGCAAGGCTTCGGATTTCATCGACGCGGTCGATTTCGAATCGGATGCTATTTCTCCCGCTATGCGGATTGTTTCGGCTTCGTTGTTGAGCATGTAGCTGCTTCGCAAAACGCCCAGACGCGCGATATTTTTGTTTTCGGCGGACTGCGCCAATTGCTCCAATCGGTTGAAATAGTTGAGTGACGCGGCGAAATCTTTCAAGTCAAAAGCAATTTCTGCAGCTCGCAACGCGGCGGTCTCAGCATTCGGATTGCCGCGCGTGTTCAATATTTTCACGTATTGGTCTAATGCCTTTTCCTTATCCTTAGAGAAATAATAACTATCGGCTAAGTAATTTTGAGCCTGCATACAAAATTTCCCACCGGAGCAATAACGAGAAATGTAATCGCTGAATCCGGTTATCGCGACGGCATAATTTTCTGCCATGTATTGTTTCTCGGCTGCAATAAAGGTTATCGAATCAGCCCGTTGCGCAGTTTCACCTTCTACTTTCCGTCCGAGCGATTGGACGTAATCCATGTAAGTGCCTACGTTGTTGGTATTGATATAAATGGTCTCGAGCGATTCAAGCGACATTTCGGCTTGCTCGCTCATCGGATAATTGGCAATTACTTGCTTGAATACCGGGATGGCGTTGTTGAAATCATTTTCGTTAAAATAAACCATACCAATCTCAAATTGCGCTTTGGGCGCGAAAATACTGTTTGGATACCCGTTCAGCAATCGTTGAAGAGATTCAATCACACGGGCATTATTTTCGAGCATGATGTAGGAACGTCCGATTTCATATAGCGCGTCATCGCCGTATTCCGAATTTGGGTATTGTGTGAGTAACAGCTCCAACTGATTAATTTTTTGATTGTATTTTTTCTGTAATCCAGCCATGTACGCGGATTGAAACAACGCGTAATCGCCTTTAGAAGGGTCAGCAACAGCACGCGAATAGTATTCCGTGGCTTTGGTAAAATTGCGGGAGCTGAAATAAGCATCCCCTACCCGATTAAGCGCGTCAATGTATTGCGTTGATTTGGCATCCTTTTCATTATCCAAAAAGCGTAAAAACCACGTCAACGATTCGTTGTATTTTTGCTGGCGAAAATAGGCGTAACCCAAAGCGTAAAAGGCTTGTGTATAATTCGGATTATTCTGAACCTGTGGTAAATTGAAAAACGCATTCAAATCGGAAGCGGCTCGCGCGAAATCGTTCGCTCTGTACTGACTCTCGCTACGCCAAAAGTAAGCGTCCGCCAAATACCGACCGCTTGGCGCGGACTGAATCGCTTTGGTAAAATACTCGGCAGCACGACTGTAGTTGCTGGCAGCGAAAGCATCCGTTCCTACTTGATACTCAAGATATTGTTTCGTTTCACGTAGTTTGGGGGTCAGATTCGTTATTTTTTGAATGGACTGATACGCTGCTTCATAATTTTTAGACGTAAGATAAACGGTTGAAAGGTAGTCATAAGCTCTGTCCACGTTTTTCGATTTTGGAAACTCTTTGATAAACTGTTCAAAGGCTTTGACGGATTCGCCAAAAGCGGCATCGGTTTCATAGGTAGTCAGTGCGTAATTGTACAAGGCTTCTTCTCTGACTAAAGTATTGAAATTGGTGCGTGTAGCAACTTCATAAGCCATACGGGCATTATTTTTATCGTCCAGAGCAATGTAGGCGTTGCCAAGTTGCAGGTACGCACTTTCGCTCATTTCATCGGCTTGGGTTGTAACCTGCGCAAGGTATTTTACGGCTTCCGCCGGTTGGTTGGTCTTCAAATAACTCACTCCGAGATAGTACAAATCGTTTCGCAACACCTGACTGAATAGACTTTCGTATTTTTTCAGATTCTCAATGGCTTTGGTGTAGTTACCGTCCGAAAAGGCTTTTTCGCCTATCATTCGATACAATTCCGCATTATTTTGGTTATCGGGATATTTTTTAAAAAGCATGGTCGCGCGTTTCTCCATTTCGGGATAATTTTTTTGCGCGTAATAAATTTGAGCAACATAATAGGGCGCGATGTCCTGAAATTTCGGATGTTGTTCCGCTACGAGCAAATCGGCCAATGCCACGTCGTAATTTTTCAACAGATATTCCGCATATCCGGTGTAGTACCTTGCCGCAGCCTGATGCGGAGAATTCATGTTTTTCAACGTTTTGAAAATATTGAGCGATTTGGTCGTATTTCCGGTAGCCAAATTGGCATAAGCGCGACTGAACAGGTAATACACCTTGTCGGCATTGGTCAGGTGCGTTTCGTCAACCAACCGGTAAAAGGTCAATGCTTTCGGATAGTCCTTATTTTCATAATAAAGTGTACCAAGCATGTAGTTGCTTTTATCCAAATACGCCGAATACGGGTTGTCCAACACGTATTTTACAAGCAGGTCCTCCGCGTTTTCCTGACGAAGTTCGAAGGCGTTGCTCGCCATGTAATATTCGGCTTCGTGTATCATCCCCGCGTTGGTGGGAACGACATTTTTCAAAAATGCCTCAAAACTGCGATAGGATGCCGCGTATTTTCGTTGGGCAAACAACTCCTTCCCTTCGTGAAAAAGATTGTCCGGATGTGTGTAGCGGATGGTATGTTGGGCGGAAGCTGTGATAAAGGCAAATGAAACAAGTGCCACAATAATAAGTTTTTTGAACATAATTGGTTATCAAATAGTTTTGGGATAAAAAACTGCATTTTTTTCCGTGTTAAACAAATGAATCGGCTGTAAACCAAATAATCTAAAATAATTCTTTTACACGACCTATTACTCAATAAGCTGAATTATTTTCAGGCTAAATAAGTCTTTTTTTCTTTCAATTCACGATTATCGATAAAAATCCGTATCGCTTTTTGTATCGAGTTTAAGCTGAATAGCACCGGATTTAGCTCGTTCACGGGGATAAAGAAACAATCTTCCGCGTCGTCATCGGCTCGCAACACATAATCGTCTTCTACCCTGCCTTGAAAAAAACAATCCATCGTGGGTACGGTAAAGCCGGAATACAAGTATTCGTTGGGCAACGAGAAAATGTAACGAAGCGACTTTACGCTGACACCGGTTTCTTCCCGAATCTCCCGCACGGCACATTCTTCCATAGTCTCGTCGTAATCGACAAATCCGCCGGGCAAGTCCAAGGTTCCTTTCGCCGGTTCCTTCGCCCTTCGCACCACCAACAGTTCATCGTTTTCGTTGAGAATAAACGCGGCGGTTGCCGCGGATGGATTTACGTAATAGATAAAACCACAATCTTCACAACGTTTTGATTTAATATCGTTTTCATTAAAATTTGAAGAACCACAACAGGGACAATATTTGAATTTCTCCGTAAAAAGCATATCCTGACTTAAGCATTTTGAATCTTTACGCTCCAATAATCACACCAAATAGAAAAAATTGTTCGCTAAAAGGTACAAAAAAACCGTATTGTTACTGTTGAGAAAACTCCTGTAAACAGGATTTGAGGCATTGGTCTTCTTTGTAATCTGCCGTTCCGACGAATCGGAATACCCGAAGGTGCAGCCCGCCATTGAAAACCTTTGTATCTCGGTAAAGTTTTAGTGTTGAGTTTTCCAATCTCTGAACAATACGGTTTACAAATATACAAATTTTTATTCTATCTCAAAGTCTATTTTCAATATTTTTGGTTAAAATTTTTATTTGGTAATACACGAAACGACTCTTTTTAGTTCGGTTTAATTCTGATAATCAGAGAAAATACTGTTTAGTTTTAGATAATCAGGATACTACTCACAGAGTATATATAGCTACTTTTCAAACTCTTTCAATTCCAAATTTAATTCATCCAGCTGGGATTGGTCGATGATGGACGGCGCGTCAAGCATCACATCGCGTCCGGCATTGTTTTTTGGAAACGCGATGCAATCACGGATGCTGTCCAATCCTGCAAACATGGAAACAAACCTATCCAATCCATAAGCCAATCCTCCGTGAGGAGGTGCTCCATATTGAAACGCACCCATCAAGAACCCAAACTGAGCTTGTGCTTTCTCGGGGGTAAAGCCCAACAATTCAAACATTTTTGCCTGAAGCGCGCTATCATGGATACGGATAGAACCGCCACCCAATTCCACACCGTTTATTACCATGTCATAAGCATTAGCTCGTACAGCCCCCGGATCGCTGTCAAGCAGGTGAATATCTTCCGGTTTGGGTGAGGTAAAGGGGTGATGCATCGCGAAAAATCGTTGCTCCTCTTCACTGTATTCAAAAAGTGGAAAATCTACGACCCACAACGGAGCAAACGTATTTTTGTCTCGTAGTCCCAATTTCTCTCCCATCTCAAGCCGCAATTCACAAAGTGCTTTTTGCGTTTTTGTTTTCGTACCGGAAAGTATGAGTATCAAATCGCCTTTCTCGGCTTCAAATAATTTTGCTATCCCTTTCAAATCATCTTCCGAATAGAATTTATCTACGGAAGATTTTACGGTTCCGTCTTCATTTATCCGAATGTAAACCAGTCCTTTGGCTCCGATTTGCGGACGTTTTACGAAATCGGTCAGTTCGTCCAACTGTTTGCGGGTGTAACTCGCGTAACCTGTGGCGCATATCCCGCCGACGTATTCGGCTTCATCAAACACACCGAATCCGCGACCCGAAACCGCTTCTTTCAACTCGACAAACTTCATGTCAAACCGCATGTCCGGTTTATCCGAACCGTAGTACTTCATGGCATCGGCATAAGTCATCCGCAAAAATGGCTGATTCATCTCCACCCCTTTCAATTCTTTGAAAAGGTATTTGGTCAATCCTTCAAAGGTGTTCAAAACATCGTCTTGCTCTACGAACGACATTTCACAGTCGATTTGCGTAAATTCTGGCTGGCGGTCGGCGCGCAAGTCTTCGTCGCGAAAACATTTTACAATCTGAAAATAGCGGTCGAAACCGGATACCATCAGCAATTGTTTCAACGTCTGGGGAGACTGCGGAAGCGCGTAAAACTGTCCGGGATTCATCCGGGACGGCACCACAAAATCACGGGCACCTTCGGGTGTAGAGCCGATCAATACTGGGGTTTCAACTTCCAGAAATCCGAGTTTATCCAAGTAACTGCGAACGGCTATTGTCATTTTGTGACGAAGTTCCAAATTAGCTCGCACCACGTTACGTCTAAGATCCAAATACCTGTATTTCATACGAATATCATCTCCTCCGTCCGTATTATCCTCGATGGTAAAGGGAGGCGTCTTTGCTTCATTCAGGATATTTAGCTCCGAAACTAAGATTTCGATTTCGCCTGTCGGGATATTAGCATTCTTACTGCTACGTTCGGCAACGCTTCCTACAATCTGTACAACAAATTCTCGACCAAGATGATTTGCTTTTTCCCACAGCAAAGCATTGGTGTCCTGATTAAATACTAGTTGTGTTACCCCGTAGCGATCCCGAAGGTCAACAAAAGTCATTCCGCCCATTTTTCGGGTTCTTTGTACCCAGCCACTTAGTGTTACTTTCTTTCCGTTATCGGCAATTCGAAGTTCGCCGCATGAATGTGTTCTATACATTAATATTCAAATATTACAATGTGAGAATTTGTGTTTGCTTATTGATTTACAAAATTAAGAAAAAAACAAGAAATAAGCATCCGCTAATCCGAATTAAAAGCAAAAGGCGCAACAGATAAATCTCAAGCGCCTTTGAATGTGATTATATTTTTTCTAAATTTTGATTGCAAACTTTTTCAATCGCGAGTCTAGCATCTGTTGTGGAATTATCTTCTTTATCGTTTCGGCAACGGCGTTCAAATGTCCTTCGCGAATAAAATTTTGTTGAATTACGAGCGAAATTTCACGGATTGGTTCGGGCGATACGAGTTTTCGAAGATTGTTCTTTTGCTGTTCAGACAACATTTCTACATGCAACTCGGGAATCACAGTGTAACCGCCATTTTCATCTACTATTTTTATTAGTGTTTCAATGCTTCCTGCTTCGTAGCTAAACGATGTTTTTGTATTACCACCACAAAACGTAAACACCTGATTACGGAGACAATGACCTTCTTCCAACACCCATAGATGCTCGGTTGGCAGATGATTGGAGACCAATTCATTTTCAGTATATATTTCTTCATCGGGAGAAATATACGCCAGAAATTTTTCGTAGTATAGCGGAATTTCCAGAATATTCGGATTGCTCAAGGGGGTTGATAAAATCGCCATATCAATTTCTCCCAAGAGTAATTTCTTCTCGATAGTATCGGTACGCATTTCCGATATTTTGAAAGACAATTCGGGATAATCATTTCTAAACAACGAGAAAAACTTTGGCAACAAGTGAGGAGCGACCGTAGGAATAATGGCAATATTCAGATTGCCACTCAAATCGCCTTTTTCTGCCGATACCAACTCATTAATTTTGTTGAGTTGACAAAGAGCAGCTTGAGACTGTTCGATGATTTTCTTACCGATGCTCGTAACATCAATCGGATGCTTTGATCGATCAAAAATTTTCACATCCAACTCATCTTCAAGCTTTTGAATCATCATGCTTAAGGTAGGCTGTGTTACGCCACACAGTTCAGCCGCATTTACAAAATGTCTCGTTTTGTTTAACGCTACCACGTATTCCAATTGTTGAAAGGTCATATCAATTATTTTATTTATCAATCATTTTACTTATATCTGATACAAAGTTATTATTTTTGTCGATACAAACAACATAAAAGAATTATTTTAATGCTTTAATCGTATTACCTAAAAATAAGAAATATTTCATGTTTTTGCGACGGATTATATCTTTCGAATCCTTACCCCCCGAGTAAAATGTTCATCGCCTTTTTCGATAATCAGATCTGCTCGAAATCGGGTTGGAAGGATGTTTTCGACCAAGTTTGGGTGATTGATTTCGTCCCAGACTTCGTTGGCAAATTCAAGCAATTTATCTTCAGACCAGGACGAATATTGATAAAAATAAGATTCAGAATTCATAAAAGCAGTTTTTTGTAAAGCTACAAATCGATCAAGGTACCATTGCCGGATGTCCTTTTCGTTCGCGTCCACGTATATCGAAAAATCAAAAAAATCCGAAACGAAAACTCTCCTTTTTTTATTGGATTTGTTGTTTGAAACCTGCAACACATTTATTCCTTCAACTATTAATATATCGGGTGCTTCCAACGTTTGTATCTCATCGGGTACAATATCGTAATACAAATGCGAATAAACGGGAGACTCAAGAATTTCCCGACCCGACTTTGCAGCGGACAGAAAAGCAATCAGTTTTTTGGCGTCATAGCTTTCCGGAAAACCTTTACGATTCATTATACCACGCCTTTCAAGCTCCACGTTCGGATATAGAAAACCATCCGTTGTGATTAAACCAACTTTCGGAGATTCCGGAGTCATTGAAAGCAATTTCTGCAAAACGCGCGCAGTTGTACTTTTACCTACGGCAACACTTCCGGCAATACCTATGATATAGGGGACTTTATGACTTCTATTTTTGAAAAACTCGTCCCGTTCGTTGTGTAATCTTCTGTAATGCGTGATATGAATCTCCAATAGCCGAACCATAGGCATATAGATGTGTTCCATTTCATCCATTGTCAGAGGTTCGTTCAGTGCCTGTAAAGCGGACAAATCAATGCCGGAAACCGGAAACATCGGATGATCTTCCAATTGGCTCCATTCGTCACGGGTAAATCCACGAAATGGAGAAAAAGTAATATCGTAAGGTGTCTTTTCCATGAGATTATTTTTGTATTAAGGCAACAAAGATAAGTAGTTTTTTGGAAACGATATTAACGATGCGAATATCCGGACAGTAACTCGAATTCCGTTTAAGAGAGTCCATTCTATCCCGAAAATACGATTAAAAGGTTCTTGCTGTTCCAGAATATTGGAGCAAAAAAATCTTTGAACGGAGGATTTGCTTAATAAAACAGGAAGAACTGTGCCGTCCCACATTTCCACTCGAAATAATTGACAGCGTCTTATCCAAAAAACGGCATACACCCAAAGACCCGATAAGGCTCATAAAGAAGTCGCGAATGCTTTTGTGTTTTGTGTGTTCGAAATTGTAAATATTCTTCAACTCGTCGTTATAGTCACAGTTGCAAAATCTTGTAAAACCTGACAAATAAAAATCAGAAATCCGAGACTACATTCGGATTTCTGATCTTAATGACTCTAAACGAGCTACCCCGTTGCAAGCAATCGGAGTATCATAGATGAATATTCTTACTTCTCAACCGCAAGCAAGTAATAAAAAAAGAATTATTTCAATAATTCTCAACCACTTAACTCCATTTATGTCTTATCTATACCGGTATGCATAATAAGATACGACTATTCCAAGTAGATTTACACCAACCTGAATGAGTAACCAATTTCTATTTTTTCTTGTTTTCAGTTCTTGGTCTTTCTTGAAAATTACGAACATCTCAACAAGCATAAATAGGTTTGCTGTATATAAAATAAGTGGAAAAAAGAAAAACGTATTATTTTCGGCAAAATATAGGATAGCTGAGAAAATGATAAAAATAAATGTTGAAACAAAAGATACAACATCTTTCATTGTACTAAAAATTTCCTGTTTGTTTTTTTGCATCAGTTTAAATTTTATTTTTTGCATTAAGGACACATGCCTGTCTGCAATAGGCAGAGAACATTCCATTAATCATTTCCCTTGCGTGTCAACGTTATTTCACATGTGTCAAGTTTCACAAGGTTGTTGATGGCTGTTGATTACATTTAGGTTCAAATTTAGTAATTTATTTTTGAAATCGTCGGGCTTCATTTTAAATATTTCGGGTTTTAGAAGAAACCATTTTTCGATGGTTAAAACAGGTGTTTTCACGTTGAGTTCTTTTCTCAGTGACCCGTGCCTTCTGTTCAGATTGTAAAACAGCAGGAAATTCATCAAATCGACGTTCATTTCATCTTTGTTGTTGTAATTTGTTCTTAGAATCGTATTGTTTTTTATCGTACCGTTAACCCTTTCCACCATGCCGTTTGTTTTTGGAGTGCAGGGTTTGGTTAATCGGTGTTCTATATTGTTTCCGCTACACTTGAGATCCAACAATGAGTCTTTAACCTTGTGAAACTTAACAACATGACTGTTTCATAACAAGATAACGAGTGATGTCAAATATATTGTTTCAAAATAAGTGAAAATGTCAACTAATACAATCAACAAACTCGTAAACGGCTATTGCAAGACCAAGATAGCCGAGGTAACGTTTTCCCATAACTTTTAACAATTGTACTCCCGTTTCCACAGTCATTAGTGCAGCCGTTCCCGAAATAATGTCATTCACTGCAGATATACCTAATGCAACTCCTAAGCAACTAACAGCTCTGTTTTTCTGAATAGCTGGTATTTTTTGCATTTTATTGTTGTTGTCGTTTTCAACAGAAAAATCTACGAGAAGCAAGGAAAGCTGAGCTTTCTGAGCATCAGACATATTTAATATCTCAGATTTGTCATTTTCAGATAATTTGTTCCACTCATCTGTTGTTTTTAGTTGATTTATCATTTCTGAATACAATTTCTCGCCGTTCCTTATTAACGGATCAATAATTTCGTATACTATATCTTCATTCCCTTTTTGTATAATCCTTTCGCCATTTGAGTTGGATTTACCAAATTCAAATCTCGTAGTTTGTCAGAAATAGCAATGACTTCATTCATTGGCAATGGTTGGGTGCTAAATCCTATAATCGGATTTACTTCAACATTAGTAACTTCTTCAATGTTAGGAACTTCTTCATTCGAACAAGATAAACTAAGAAATAATGAAATAAATAGAATGAACGACAAATAATTTTTCATGGCAGTAAAATTTTAAAATAGTGAATAATAGATTATATGATAAATTTTACCACAAAGAAAGAAAGAAAGAAAGAAAGAAAAATTAACATCAATTAACCTTCAGAAAAAGAACAAGTTGTTTTGTTAGTTAAAGAAGTCATTCGGTAAAAAAGATGATTTGCTCATAAAGTTTTTCTTGTGATACACTTTACTTAATTAAGTAATTTGTCTTCGATAAGTAGATTCATGACTTATTCTATTTTATCTGATATAAAGTTACGAATCATCGCCCGATCTACCAAACTTTTGCATACATTCTTAAACAAACCCGGGTTAGCATTAAAGCAATTCTATCGATTTTATCTTTTCCCGAAAATATTTGAAAGATTTCTTGCGTATTCAAAATTAATTTGCAACCTTTGCACCATTAAACACGACAAAACGAAATGACAAATCCAATGACAGCAAAATTATGGTGGTGGCACTTGCAAAATAAACCTTGTGAGAGAATATCGCTGTAATTATATGTCTGATAAATAAATTTGAACTTATATGAAAGCCTATCGAACTCACCGATAGGTTTTTTTTTGATAAAAAAATTGAACTTATGCATTTCTCAAAAGAAGAAAATACCAAAGGCTACTACGGCGAATTTGGCGGAGCGTATATACCGGAGATTTTACACGGAATTGTTGCCGAATTAGAGATTGCGTTTAATAAAATTAAAAATGAACCCGATTTCAAAAAAGAGTATTATTCGCTGCTAAAAAACTACGTCGGGAGACCTTCCCCACTCTATTTTGCCACCAGACTCTCGAAAGCGTACAACACAAAAATTTACCTGAAAAGGGAAGACCTAAACCACACCGGAGCGCACAAAATCAACAACGCGTTAGGACAAATCCTACTGGCTAAGCGAATGGGAAAGACCAAGATTCTGGCTGAAACAGGAGCCGGGCAACACGGTGTTGCCACAGCTACGGCTTGTGCGCTTATGGGACTTGAGTGCATCGTATTCATGGGAAAAACCGACATTGACCGTCAGTATCTAAATGTACAGAAAATGCGTATGCTGGGGGCGAAAGTAGAAGCCGTAACCAGTGGAAACATGACGCTAAAGGATGCGACAAACGAAGCCATCCGCTATTGGTGTTCCAATCCCGACAGCTTTTACATCATCGGTTCCACGGTAGGTCCACACCCCTATCCGGAAATGGTCGCTTATTTTCAATCGGTCATTAGTGAAGAAATCAAGACACAGCTTCAAGCACAATTAAATCGCGATTACCCCGATTGGTTAATCGCGTGTGTTGGGGGCGGTAGCAACGCAGCAGGTTCGTATTACCATTTTCTAAATGATGAACGCGTAAAAATTATTTCAGCCGAAGCCGGCGGCAAAGGCGTTGAAACCGGTGAAACAGCCGCTACCATACACTTGGGAACAGTAGGGATAATCCATGGAAGTAAAACCTTACTGATGCAAGATGAAGACGGACAAATTACAGAACCTTATTCGATCTCTGCCGGATTGGACTATCCGGGAATTGGTCCCCTACACGCCCATCTGGCAAAAACAAACCGTACGAAAGTGTACGCGATCAACGATGATGAAGCACTTGAAGCGGCTTACGAGCTTACCCGGTTGGAAGGAATCATTCCGGCAATAGAGAGCGCACATGCTCTGGCTGTACTAAAAAAAGAGAAAGGCAATTTCAATCCCGATGATATCGTCGTTTTAACTGTTTCGGGACGTGGCGACAAAGACATTGAAACCTACTGTCAGCATTTTGATTTTTCGGATTGACGCTGCATGCACGACAAAAAAGAAAGAATAAAAAACACAGAAATCCAATAAAAAACTGATAATGAAACTATTCGCAAATACAAAAAAAATGCTTGCCGACTTGCAAACTCCGGTTGGTATTTATTTGAAGATAAGAGATCTTTACACCAATTCTGTTTTGTTGGAAGGTTCCGACTATCACGGTACTGAAGACAGCTACTCTTACATCGGATTTGCGCCGATTGGCGGTATTTCGGTTAACAATTTTTGGATCACCGAAGACTACCCGGATGGAACTCAAATCAAGACAAAGGTATCGGACAAAATGACGGTCGCAAATCGATTCGACAGCTTTTTAAAATCGTTTGAAATTAATCCCCAAGGGAACAAACCGATAATCAACGGATTGCTTGGATACACATCTTACGAAAGTATTCAGTATTTTGAAGATGTGAAGTTACATGCGCGTCAGACGACGCCGGGTAGCATGCCCGGATTGCATTACGTATTGTTCAAATACATTATTGCTATCAATCATTTCAACAATGACTTGACCATTATTGAAAATCTGCTTGAAAATGAGACAAGTAAAATCCCTGAAATTGAAAAAATATTACTGAACAATAATTTCGCTACTTACGACTTTGTTACCATCGGCGAACAAAAAAGCGATATTTCAGACAGCGATTATCGTCAAATGGTAAAGCGTGGCAAAGAAGAGTGTTACAAAGGAAATGTTTTTCAAATTGTCCTTTCGCGCCGATTTTATCAACAATTCAAAGGCGATGACTTTGCCCTGTACCGCAACCTGCGTTCCATCAATCCTTCTCCTTATCTGTATTATTTCAATTTTGGCGATTTCCGTATTTTCGGTTCGTCACCCGAAGCGCATTTGGTCGTAGATGCAAAAAGCCAAAAGGCTTATATCAAACCGATTGCAGGTACGTTCAAACGTACCGGAGATGACGAAAAAGACCTTGAACTTGCCGAGAGATTGGAGAAAGATCCGAAAGAGAATGCCGAACACGTCATGCTTGTGGATTTGGCGCGAAATGACCTGAGCCGAAATTGCAGCAATGTACAAGTAGAAGTTTTCCGTGAAGTGCAGTACTATTCACACGTATTGCATTTGGTATCAAGTGTCAGTGGAAAGCTAAATTCCGACACTAAAATCATCAAACTATTTGCCGACACATTTCCGGCAGGCACACTTTCCGGCGCTCCACAAATCAAAGCCATGCAACTAATCGACGAAATTGAACCCCACGATCGTGGACCGTATGGTGGTTGTATTGGTTACATCGGGTTCGACGGGAGCTTTAATCAGGCAATCACCATCCGCTCATTTGTCAGCAAAGAAAACACGTTATACTATCAGGCCGGCGCAGGAGTTGTGGCTAAATCTGATGAAGAAAGTGAATTGCAAGAAGTGAATAACAAATTAGCGGCTTTGAAGAAAGCGGTAGAATTAGCCGAAGTTTAATTTTAGTCTCAACCAACATTAACATTCAGATTATGAAGATATTAATATTTGACAATTACGACAGTTTTACCTACAATCTGGTTCACGCCGTAAAAAAAATCGGGTTTACCGATGTAGAAGTTCACAGAAACGACCAAATCGGTCTGGAAGAAATTAAAAGGTTTGACAAAATCATCCTTTCGCCCGGTCCGGGACTACCATCCGAGTCCGGTATTTTATTGGACGTGATTCGAACGTACTACACGTCCAAAAGTATTTTAGGCGTTTGTTTGGGCGAGCAAGCCATAGCGGAAGCCTTTGGTGGTAGGTTGATTAATCTCCCGATGGTATATCATGGTGTAGCCACAAAAATCAATGTGATAAACGACGACATTCTGTTCTACGATATGCTTACCACACTTACCGTAGGGCGTTATCATTCGTGGGTAGTTAATCCGGAAGATTTACCGGCGTGTTTGAAAATCACGGCTACGGATGAAAGCGGAATGATAATGGCGCTTAAACATCGGGAATTTGATGTTCACGGCGTTCAATTTCATCCCGAATCGGTACTGACGCCCGAAGGCGAGCAAATGTTGAAAAATTGGCTTTCGAGATAGCTGAAACGCGAATCGTAAAAAAAACACTATTTTTCTTGCTAATAAAATATTATGAAACAAATACTTAACAAGCTCTTTGACCACCAATCGCTCACACGAGATGAAGCTACGGAAGTAATGACCAATATAGCCGAAGGAAAATACAACGACGCGCAGATTTCGGCTTTCATTTCCGTTTTCATCATGCGCAGCATCGAACTGAACGAAGTAATCGGTTTTCGGGACGCGCTCCTGAACATGGCTGTTAAAGTCGATTTATCGGAATTTAATCCGATAGACATTGTCGGCACGGGTGGCGATGGCAAAAACACGTTCAATATCTCCACTTGTAGCTGTTTCGCGCTCGCGGGAGCCGGCTACAAAGTGGGCAAACACGGCAACTACGGTGCTACATCCGTTAGTGGTTCATCCAATGTGCTGGAATACTTCGGTGCCAAATTTACGACCGATATGGATGTTGTGAAAAAGTCTATCGACCTGTCGGGATTCGCCTATCTGCATGCGCCACTCTGTAATCCGGCAATGAAGAATGTAGCCGGAGTACGCAAAAATTTGGGAGTACGGACTTTTTTCAACGTGCTGGGACCGCTCATCAGTCCCATTCGTCCCACGTATCAATGTTTGGGTGTTTATGACCTGAAAATGATGCGGTTATACAATTACATCTACCAAAGTTTAGGTATAAAATATTCCATTGTACACTCCTTGGATGGTTATGATGAAATCTCACTAACTTCCACATGCAAGGTAACTAACACAAGTGGTGAAACGGTTTACGAGCCGGAAGAGCTGGGTTATAAGCGTATTGCACAAAGCGAGCTATGGGGTGGCGAAACCGTGGATGAAGCGGCTAAAATCTTTCTGAACATACTGCGTAATGAATCTACCGAAGCGCAACGAAACGCAGTCGTGATCAATTCCGCTTTTGCCATTCAAACGCTCTGTCCTGAGAAATCCATCGACGTGTGTAAAAGCGAAGCCCAAGAATCCATCGAAAGCGGTAAAGCGAAACAAACTTTTAATAAATTCATTGAAATTTATAGGTAGAAGAACATGCAATCATTGCTAAGATTTAAAGGGAAAAAATGACCATTTTAGATAAAATTATAGCACAAAAACGCTTAGAAATAGCTTCCGGAAAAATTGAAAAATCTATCTCCGATATGGAGCAATCCGATTTTTTCAATAGAAAATGTCTATCTTTGAAAAAGAGTTTACACAACTCCACCTCGGGAATTATTGCCGAATTTAAGCGAAAATCGCCATCCAAAGGTTGGATTAATGCCGATGCCGATGTTCTTGCTGTCGCAAAAGGTTACTGCGATGCAGGTGCTTCAGGCATTTCAATTTTGACGGACGAACCTTTCTTCGGTGGATCGCCGACCGATTTAATGTCCGCGCGTCCTTTGGTTAACTGTCCTATTTTGCGAAAAGATTTTATAGTTGACGAATACCAGATTTATGAAGCCAAAGCCATGGGAGCAGACGTTATATTGCTCATCGCAGCGGCACTTTCTGTTCAAGAAACAAAAAATCTGGCAAAATGCGCAAAAGATATGGGTTTGGAAGTGCTACTGGAGATTCACAACGAAGAAGAATTAGCGCACGTCAACGAGTACATTGATATATTGGGAGTTAACAACAGGAATCTAAAAACGTTTGAAGTCAGCACCGAAATTTCCAAAGAATTGGCACATCTCATTCCTGCCGAATTTGTAAAGATTAGCGAAAGCGGTATTTCGAATCCGGAAACAGTCAACGAATTGCGTCAATACGGCTATCGCGGATTTTTGATGGGCGAAAACTTTATGAAAGAGAAGAATCCGGCGGATGCACTGTCGAATTTTACTGAATTTATTCATTGATTATCAGTAAATTTATTTACATTTGCTAACACGCATACCCCAAAAAACAGGACAATGCAAATAAAAATATGTGGGATGAAGTATCCTGAGAATATTCGAGAAGTTGTAAAATTAAATCCCGATTATATGGGATTTATTTTCTACCGAAATTCTCCGCGTTTCACAAAAAATTTAGATACGGCTGCCATAAACGCCATTCCCAAAGCAATAAAGAAAGTAGGTGTTTTCGTAAACGAAAATTTAGAAAACATACTGACTTTTATTCATAAATACGGTTTGGATGCCGTACAGTTGCATGGTGCCGAAAATCGAGCACTTTGTCAAGCCATTCGAGAAGAAGCCCAAACGATGGTTATTAAAGTTTTTTCGATAATTGATAGGCATAATTTCAAAGTAACCCGTGAATATGAAGACGCGGCGGATTTATTCCTGTTTGACACGAAAACCGATCTTTATGGCGGTTCCGGTTTAAAATTCAATTGGAGTATCTTGCACGAATACCAAGGCTCAAAAGATTTCTTACTGAGCGGTGGCATCACGGTTAACGACGCAAATGCCATCCGAAAAATCAACCACCCAAAGATGATTGGTGTAGATTTAAATAGCAAATTTGAATTAAAACCGGGGCTAAAAGATGTCCGATTACTTAACGAATTTATAACAAAACTTAATAACCCGAATGATAGCACAGAAGATGAACAGAATTAATCGATTATTTCAACACAAGCACAAAAATATTCTCTCAATTTACTTCACTGCCGGTTTTCCTGCGCTGAACGACACAGTTTCCACCTTAGAAGCCTTGCAGAAAAACGGGGTTGATTTGGTAGAAATCGGCATCCCATTTTCAGATCCAATGGCAGATGGAGTTGTCATACAAGAGAGTAGCCACGTGGCACTGAAAAATGGCATGAGTATAAAAGTCCTGTTCGAGCAATTGACCGATGTGAGAAAAACGGTTGATCTCCCCTTGGTTATGATGGGGTATCTAAATCCGATTATGCAGTTTGGATTTGAGAAATTTTGCCAAGTGTGTCAATCTGTGGACGTGGATGGCATGATTATTCCCGATCTTCCCATGGCGGATTATTTGGTTGAATATAAAGAAATTGCAGAAAAATATGGACTTGAATTTATTTTTCTGATTACACCTGAGACTTCTGAAGAGCGTATTCGCGAAATAGACAACCATACAAACGGATTTATTTACATGGTATCCTCGGCAGCCGTTACCGGCACGCAAAACTCGTTTGAACGTCAAACCAATTATTTCAATCGAATTAACGCGATGAATCTGAAAAATCCGCGCCTGATCGGATTCGGTGTATCCAACAAAGCCACGAAAGATATGGCGTTTGAATATTCATCCGGTGCCATTGTGGGTAGCGCGTTTATCAAGACCATTAACGAGTCGGAAAACGTTGAAGAAGCCGTTCAAGTTTTACGAAGAAAATTGGAAAGTTAAACAACTTAGATGTGGAAAGTAATTTATTCCAGTTTTTTACGCTCTAATCTCTCTTTCGCTTCCCGTAGCGACTTGTGTAGCTTATCTTCTAATACTTTTTTTGGTGGCAAATCCGTCCAATACTCGGCAACCATTATTCCGTCTTTGTGCATTTCGAGCAGTTCAACTTGTTCGCTGCTTGCTTCCGCACATAAAATCAAACCGATAGGTAGTTCTTCTCCATTTTGTTTTTCGTATTTGTCCAACCATTTCAGGTACAATTCCATTTGCCCTTTATACTTCGCCTTAAATTTGTCTATTTTCAATTCGATAGCGACTAATCTTCTCAATTTACGATGGAAAAACAACAAATCCAAGTAATAATCATCTCCGTCTATAATCATGCGTTTTTGCCTTTCTATAAAGGTAAATCCGCTTCCAAGTTCGAGAGTAAACATTTCTAATTCACGAAGTATTGCCAATTCCAAATCGTTTTCCAAATAGCCGTTTTTCAAGTCAAGAAACTCCAGTAAATAAGGATCTTTAAATATGTTTTTTACAATTGAACTTTCGTCATAAAGTTGCATGTTTGCTTTTTCGGTTCGTTCGTAGAATTTTCTCTCGATTTGTTTCCTTAATTCTCGAACTCCACATATGTTTTAGGAAGCTGTTTTCGCATAAAATTCGCGTGTTTCCGGTTGTTTTATCGGGATAAGCACAAGAAAATGAGACCACGATAAATGTCGTGACAGCGTAACGACTTTTTCTATGTCGGGAAACTCCTGCGCAAATTGTATCATTCTGCGTAGATTTTTCTCTTCGTAATTACTTCCGAAGTTTTCTACCAATTCTCGCGACAGTGTAACGACAATTTGTTTTCCGTAATCAGCTCTCTTATTTTCAAGAGTTTGTTTTAGAATTGTATCTCCAATTTTCCAGAAAAGAATTGTTAAAGAACTATTTGCGTAGGTAACAACATTCAGTTTTGCATTTTCAATGAGCGAAACTATATTGGCAATCAACTCTTGATTCTCAGATTTCTTCAAAATCATCTTTACTTTTCGTTAAAGTTAGTTTTACAAAGATACGGTTTTTGCCGGAACGATTCTCCTAATTTTTGACGTGTCCATTGCGCATAATATGGTATAAAGACAAAACAGATAATAGTGTGAGCAATACATATTATCGGCAAAATCGAAAGATATGGCGTTTGAATACGCGTCAGGGGCAATCATATGCAGTGCGTTTATCAAAGCTGTCAACGAAACCGCAAATATTGAAAACGCAGTCGAAATTTTATTAAAGAAATTAGACCGCTAAACTTTTGCGAGATATATTTGTTTCTACTTTAACAAATGTGTCCGGTCATTGTCGTGACTTGACACGTTTTTTTATTCAAAAAAAATGAACATGGAACTATTAGAAGCACTAAACTGGCGGTATGCCACCAAAAGAATGACCGGAGAAAAAATTTCCGAAAAGAATCTACATACAATCCTTGAAGCCGTTCGGCTTACACCAACAGCTTACGGATTACAACCTTATACGGTAATCGTTACCGAAAACAAAGAACTTTTGCAAGAAATTTCTGAAAAATCCTGTCCGCAGGTTGTGGTCAATCAATGTTCGCACTTGCTTATTTTCAAAGCCAATAAGAAGTTGGACGAAGAGTACATGGAAGGCTATTTGGGAGAGATACAAAGTAAACGAAATGAAACAGACGAGTACATTGAAAGTTATCGTCAGAAAATTCGCCGCGTTATCGAGAATCCGAAAATTAACAAATTCAGCTGGATGATACACCAAACCTATATCGCATTGGGCTATGCTACTGTCGCCGCGGCCGAGCTTGGCATCGACACTACGCCCATAGAAGGGTTTAATATTCCGGCTATGAACGAGTTACTTCAACTTGACACTGAAAAGGAAGAAGCGGTAGTTTTACTCGCATTGGGCTATCGGAACGAAAAAGAAGATCATTTGTTTGCCAAGCCAAAGATTCGGAAGCCAATGGATTTATTAGTAGAAAAAAGATAGGTGTGTTTCATCTGTCTTCCCATCCCGAGTGGAATTGAGAAATGAATGCTTTAATCTGCCTTCGATTTAAGGATTCTTTCTCCGTAGCCACCCCACGATAAACGGAATTTCTTGCTGTTCAAAGTATTCGTTTAATAAACCGAATACGGAACCGTCGTAATCGGAATTTTCAACAAGCGAACGCGCTTTTTCCAACTTTTCAGCAGATACAAAGTCGGTAATATTTAATTCTCCTTTTTCGACAAACTGATTCAGATGTCCGGCAATCGTCCCGTGGGTTAAATTCCTTTCACCGGCTATTTCGGTAATCGTCCTTCCGGCATGATACTGTTCAAGTGAGATGAGCGCAGAATCGCCTTTCTTCACTTTCGGCTTCTTCTCCTTTTTAGTCTTTTTTTCTTTTTCAAATAAAACGGGCATTTCCGGTTCTAACCCATTTTCATCGCAATAATCCCGAATGACTTCCAAAAACTGCTCACCAACTTTTTCGTATTTTACTTAACCGAAACCGTTGATTTTTAGCAAATCGGATTTTGTTTGCTGAAGATAATACGCCATTTCTACAATGGTCTTGATATTGGCTACCAAATATATAGGCATCCACGTCTCATCGACATTGAATTTGCGTAGTTCAAACAACATCCCCATCAATTCAGGATGTTTAGAACTTATTTTTTTCTTTGTTTGATTGCGTGAGGAGGCGCTTATTTTGATTTCGGGGAGTTCAAAGCTCTTCCGAAGCCCAAAATATTTTTCTACACTGAAGCCGTTTCTTACTCCTTTAATCCAATATTTTTTCTTCTCAACTTCAGTAAAAACATCCATCAAAGCTTCATCATACACTTTTGCTTTCTCTCGACTGTCTGTTACTGCCGGGGACTGTTTGAGTATTTCCGTAAGTTCATTTAACTTTTTCGAGAAAT
>JBKEBE010000142.1:0-11188 GCA_047973025.1 Paludibacteraceae bacterium | reverse complement strand
TCGATTTTTGCCTATTACACGTACCGTATTGAGTGTCGAGATGGGTCTGTACACGAAGGGTATATGAGTGCGGAGACAGAAGAATTAGCCGACGAAGTTTTGGAAGATTTGCGGGCGTACTATTGTGACTAATGTTACCTATGTGTCAGTCTCAAAATCTCTGAGACTGACACTATTGAAAAAGTTTTACGAATTACCAACCAATCGATATACGCACATGAAAAAGATATTTATTCTTCCCTTTTTTCTAACTGTATTTTTCTCATCCCATTCACAAATCGCTGCTATCGAGATATCTTCTTCCGATAATTCGGTGTACGTACCTGATAAAAAAGATACGTTGGATGTGTGTGTGCTAACAGCGCAATATCGGATGGAACACTTCGAAGACGCGAAAAACCGGGCAAAAAGGAAAAATTATTTTATGTTGCTTCAAATCGGTTCCAAACTGTCCAAGTTTTCCGATTATTTTCGATTGAAAGTTGATTCAACGCGAATCGATTATGCAAAACAAAAGATGAATTCTACTGAGGTTATGAATAAAACAATGCCTATGTTTCAAGGAACTTCTCCTTTAAATATATTCAAAAATTATCCGTCGGGTAAGATGACGGTTGTCGATCGGGCGTTTCTTGTCGGTAACTTCAAGTATTCCGAAGATCGGATAAGATTCAACTGGAAATTACAGCAAGGTTCTGCTACTATCTGCGGATATACGTGCAAAAAAGCTACGACGACGTTTCGAGGAAGGAATTACACGGCTTGGTACGCACCGGATATCCCGAACAGTGATGGTCCTTGGAAATTTGGCGGACTACCCGGTCTGATACTCAAAGTTTCGGATGATACAGACGATTACAGCTTTGAGTGTGTAGCCATTGAGAAACCGAAGAAACCGGAATACATCTACATCAAGGATAGTGATTACGATTATTTCAAGACCACGCGCGAGCGGTTCAACATAACGGCGAAAAATGCTTGCGATAATCCGAATCCTTATGTAGAAAGTGTAGGCGCCAAGCCTGTTCCCAATAAAAAAATGCCCTATAACCCGATAGAATTGGAGTAACAGAACGATATAAAAACAAGCTTTATTTAGTTAAAATTATAAATTGAAAGTTAATTTTTCTTTCTTTCTTTCTTTCTTTCTTTCTTTGTAACTTGCGATTGAAGTTTAAATCCTTTAAAAACAATCGCCATGAAAAAGAAATTTTTTGCTTTTGTACTCGCCGGATTATTGACGACGGGATCAATTCTTGCAACGGTTTACGATTATTACATCAGATGTAACGATGGAACAGAGCAAATCGGTTGCATTAGTGCCGAGTCCACACAGGAAGCCTTTGAAACATTAGGTTATATAGCTTCCGATTTGTGTGGTGGATAACCTATAACTAATTTTATACTTCCCATGTGAGAAACATGGGAAGTATTTTTCAAATTGAATTCAGTAATTTTACAATTAAGTACAACAAATAGATTCGGTCAAGAAAGGAACTGAAGTATCTGTTTGTTACTGATAAACCAAATCCATGAAAAATACACTTCTATTTTTTCTGCTTCTATTTTCTTTTTCTACCGCGTATCCACAAGTTAAGATATCTTCTTCATCAGGAGCTGACGAGGTATTTGTTGCATCAAAACAAGACACGCTGGATATTTGTGTGTTAAAAGCACAATACCGGATGGAATACTTTGAAGACGCAAAAAATCCGGCAAAAAGAAAAAATTATTTTATGTTGCTTCAGATTGGTAAAAAAACATCTAAATTTTCCGATTATTTTGGTCTGAAAGTAGATTCGATGCATGCTGTTTACGCGAGACAAAAAATGAGCTTTTCTGAAGTTGTTAATCGGACAATGCCGATGTATATCGGAACTTCTACGTTAAATGTTTTTAAGAATTATCCGAAAGACAAAGTAACTGTAACCGACAGAGCGGCGCTTGCCGGCAATTTTAAATATTCCGAAGATAAGATCAATTTTAAATGGAAATTACAGCAAGGCTCCGCAACTATCTGCGGGTATAGGTGTAAAAAAGCGACGACAACATTTCGAGGTAGAAATTACACGGCTTGGTACGCGCCGGATATCCCGAATAGCGACGGTCCTTGGAAGTTTAGCGGACTTCCCGGCTTGATACTCAAAGTTTCGGACGATACGGACGATTACAGCTTTGTGTGTGTAGCCATCGAGAAACAGAAAAGTAGAGAATATATTTATATGAATGATAAGAATTATTTTAAAACAACTCGGGAGCGGTTTAATATCACGGCGAAAAACGCGATAGCAAATCCGGAACCGTATGCGGAGAGCATTGGTGTCAATCTTCCTAAGAAGAAGACCAGACTCTACAACCCGATAGAATTGGAATAAAGAGCATGCCGAAAATACGTATTATCACTGTCATAATATTTATGGCGACACGTTTTGTTGTCTCATCACAAACTACGATAAAAGGCGTTGTGCTGAATAAAGAAACTTCCGAACCGGTTGCCGGAGCTGTGGTAAACGCCCTGGATGAAGCCGGCGAAGTGTTGGCTTATGACATCGCGACCGAGCAAGGCAAATTTCTGCTTCATTTCTTGAGTGATGAAAAAACAATCAAACTTGCATGTCGGGCTATCGGCTACAAGGAAACAATAGACAGCGGTGTTCCGAATAAATCGAGGGAAATAACGTATCGCCTGCAGCAGACAGAAATCGAGTTGCGGGAAGTAACCATCAAGTCAAAACCCATAAATCTGAATGAAGATACCCTTCGCTATAGTGTCAATACCTTCAAAGCGGCAGGCGACCGCACGATTGGCGATGTAATCAAGAAACTGCCCGGCGTTGAAGTAACGGAGAGTGGGAGTATCAAATACAAAGGCGAGCCCATCAACAAATTCTACATCGAAGGGCTTGATTTGTTGGAGAGCCGGTACGGTATAGCGACAAACAACGTTCCGGCAGATGCCGTACAAAACGTGGAAGTAATTGAAAATCACCAGCCCATTAAATCGATAAAAGGAATGGTAAGTAGCGCGCAGGCAGCTATCAACTTAAAACTAAAAGAAGATAAAATGTCGCGTCCGGTAGGTGGGATAAGAGCAGGCGGTGGGTATTCCGACAACATCAATTGGTTGTTTGAAGCCTTCGCCATGCAGGCTTCACGCAAGTGGCAGACGCTGGCGATGTATAAAACAAACAACGTGGGTTCGGATATTTCCGCGGATCTCAACGAACAGCCGATCTCGTTGAAAGAGTTACAAAGCTCTGAGACCGGAAACGAACGATATGTGTTAAACGAACCGTCGTTTAGTAATCCGCCTATCGAAAAGGAACGATTGCTTTTCAACAGAACACACACCGCATCTGTCAATAATCTCCGGAAGACGGGTAAAAACGGACAAATACGCCTGAATGTCAACTACCTGAACGATACCCAAGATGAAAACAGCAGTCGCAAAAGTGAATATTACTTGCCGGACAGTACGCTTACACTTATTGAAACGAATAATTTGAACAGCAAAAATCAAGCTTTGGACGGTGCATTTGCCTATACGGACAACGGCGACAAGCATTATCTGGAAAATACGTTGAAATGGAAATTGCAAAGAAACAATTATTTCGCTTTTACGGGACTTGACGATGCAACCATTGACCAAACGACCGATTTGAACAATACGCACGTAGAAAACCGGCTGAATTTTCTTTCGCGACGGGGCGAAAAAATTTTCAACATAGGCTCTTTCCTTTCATATTCAAATCAACCCGAGAAATTACTTGTCCGACAAAACAAAACGGATGAATTTCAGACGATAAACCACGCAAAACTGTTTACCAAAACAGGAAGTTATTATTCTTGGTTTTGGGGACAATCGAGCATACGGCTTACCGGAGACATCGAAGCTTCGATGAACGACATTGATACCGAATTAAGCGCCGGATTATTTGCCGACAGTCTGAGCCAATCTGTAAAAATAGGCTTATTCAAAATAGAACTCTCGTCGCTCTACACTTACAAAACCCGAAAATCCGAGCTTAAAGTTGAATTTCCGCTTAGTTACAGCGCGTATCTTGCGAAAGATAAGCTTAACGACCACGACCGCAATGAGACTTTTTTGCAGCCCAACGCCCGCGTTAGTTTTGAATACAGATTCAATCCCTATTTAAGCGGTCAACTCGCGTATCGAATTTCACAGCGTTTAGGGGAAGATACCGATTTTTTGGATGTGTATTTAATGAAAGGGTTTCGAAGTTATTACAAAGAATCCGGAATTATCTCGTTGAGGAAAAGTCAAACCGTTTCGCTTTCTTTTTTCTACCGAAATCCGTTAAGTAATATCTTCGCGAACGGGTCTGTTTCCTACATCCCGGCTTTAACCAACCGCACTTCTACCACCCGGATAGTGAGGTATCAGGTAATTGGTGGCGAGCAGTCGCTGAGTAATCGTACTGATATGTGGATTGCCCGCGTTTATCTGGCGAAATACTTTACTGCTATCAAAACGAATATTTCACTCACGACTGACTTCAATCACAATCAAACATCGCGTTACCGGCAGGGAATAGTATATCCGACAACCTCCGATATGCTTTTAGTCTCTTTCAAAGCAAATACGAAACTTACCGATTGGTTTAATGTGGTTTATCAGACAAATTGGTTAAAATTAAATACCAAAATAACGTCCAATAATTCAAATATTAACTCAGATTTTAACCAATTTAATCAAAAAATACAAGCTTATGTATCTACAGCCGGAAAGTTTGAATTCAATACTCAAATTGAACACGCGTACAACGAAACCGGACAAAATACCTACGTGAACATGCTTTTTGCCAATATGGGAGCGAAATACAAATTCAAAAATCTCGATTTTGAAATCCTTTGGAACAATATTTTTAGCAAACACGAATACGCGTATTCTGTTTTCAACGGATTAGACAGTTACACATTCCGACACACGCTTAGACCCGCAAGTATAGTCGCTATTGTTAGTTTTCGCTTTTAAGAAAAACCGAAGAATCTTTTATTTGAAAATATACGGAGCATCATCGTATGGCAAAACTATCAAAGAAGCATTGAGTAGTTCCCTCGACGCTTTTTCGATACGAATATTTTTGGCTCTTTTTTTGTAGAAAGCATAATCGAAAAAAAAAGGGTATGCGAAAAACAATATTGGTAGCGTTTCTATTCTGTCTGACTGTGGGAACCCTTTCAGCCAAGAGACCTAAAAAAATCCAAAAAGCTATCGTTGATTCGATAGAAACAACAGTAAAGACCGATTCTGTTAATGCCAAACATAATTTTCCAATGGTCGCTATTGGAAATATTCGTTTTTCGACAGATACCGTTCATGCAAATTTATCGTCTGATGAAATTTATACGGTTGATACGCTGAACAGATTGATTTATGATAAAAACCGGTTGACCAATTTTTTTATCCGGCACGTCGTCTATCCAAACGCGTTACGCTATCAAGAAGCGGAGAGCTTTCTTACAATCCGTTTTGACATTGACAACTATGGAAATGTAATAAATCCGAAAGTCATGAACGCCATTCATCCGGAAATGGAACAGGAAGTGCTTCGCGTAACAGCCTGTCTGCCGGAATTTATCGTTCAAAGTAGCAAAGAAAAATCCACAATGAGCTCAAAAACAACCAACTTCAAAGCGATGACGGTTGAAATCCCAATTGTGTTTAAAATGCTGAAATTGTAGAAGCGGAAGTGCTAACTTTGTCCCAACTCCAATCACACTATAATTCCTTCTCAAACACAAGATACCCGCCCCGATTATCAGATTCACGCTTCCAACTTTTTACGTATCTTTGCAATTCGCCATGCAAGCCATTCACGACATACTCAAAACCTACTGGGGCTACAGTTCATTTCGTCCGCTTCAGGAGGATATTATCCGAAGCGTACTTGCGGGACATGATACACTTGGTTTGATGCCTACAGGAGGCGGAAAATCACTTACTTTTCAAGTGCCGGCATTGTCTATGGACGGTGTCTGCATCGTTGTTACGCCACTCATTGCGCTAATGAAGGATCAGGTAGAGAATCTGAAGAAGCGAAATATCCGCGCGGTAGCCATTTATTCCGGTCTGACTCAGAAAGAAATCCTGCAAACGCTGGACAACGCGGTGTATGAAGCTTATAAGTTTCTGTATGTCTCGCCCGAACGATTGGCGACAGAAATTTTTATTACCAAAGTAAAGCTGATGAAAGTGTCGGTCATCGCGGTGGATGAGTCGCACTGTATCTCGCAGTGGGGATACGATTTTCGTCCCGCCTATTTGAAAATTGCGGAAATACGCGCTTATCAGCCCGATACTCCAATCCTCGCGTTGACGGCGACAGCAACTCCCGAAGTAGTAAATGATATACAGGATAAGCTACTATTTAAAGAAAAAAATGTTTTCCGGAAAAGTTTCTATCGTTCCAATTTGGCCTACGTGGTACGTCGTGCGGAAGACAAGAACGAACAACTGCTGAAAATCTTGCAGTCTGTCAAAGGCTCGTCAGTCGTCTATGTGCGTAACCGAAAGAAAACAAAAGAAATAGCGGATTGGCTTAATGAGAAGGGAATTGCTGCCGAACATTTTCATGCCGGATTAAACAACGAAACCAAAGACGCACGTCAAATCAGGTGGAAAAACGATAAAACACGCGTAATTGTCTCGACAAATGCCTTCGGGATGGGAATAGACAAGCCGGATGTGCGGACTGTAATCCACATGGACTTGCCGGATTCAATCGAGGCTTACTTTCAGGAAGCAGGGAGAGCCGGACGAGACGAACAGAAAGCGTTTGCCGTTTTGCTGTTCAACGAGTCGGATGTGGCAAAAATGCGGAAACGTGTCGCGGATAGCTTCCCACCGAAAGAAACGGTAAAAGACGTCTACGAAGCGTTGGGAAATTATTACCAAGTCGGTGTAGGATCCGGGCTGGACAATACGTTCGTGTTTGATTTGGGCGATTTCTGCAAATGCTTTCATTTTCCTTTGCTGGTCGCGCACAACTCGATAAAAATTCTGATGCAAGCCGGTTATCTGGATTTGACGGATGAACAGGACAGCACTTCCACCCTAAAATTTTTGACTCATAAGGATGAACTCTACAAACAAAATCATTCGTCCGCGCAAGAAAAGTTGATTCACGTGCTTTTACGTTCTTATACCGGATTATTTACCGATTCTGTCGCTATTAATGAAGAGACAATTCGCTCCCGATTGAACTGGACGAACGAACAAGTGTATGAACAACTGATCAGTTTAAGCAAAGAAGGTATCGTAAAATACATTCCGAGGAAAAAAACACCTTTTTTGACCTTTACACGGGAACGCGAAGCAAAAAACAGGCTGTCTCTTGCAAAAGATGCTTACGACGATAGGAAAGAACGTTACGTAACGCGTGTCAAAAGTATGGTAGAATATGCTTCAGACGAAAACGTGTGCCGAAGCCTGATGCTCTTGCATTATTTTGGAGAAAAAAATGCTAACCCTTGCGGAAAATGTGATATTTGCTTGGGAAGGATAGAAAAGGAGTTGAGCGATAACGAATTTCAAACCATACAAAAAAGGATTGAAAATATTCTAACGAAAGAACCATCTACCCTTCAAAAATTAGTAAAAGAATTACCGTTCAAAGAAGATAAAATAATCTCAGTTGTCCGTTATTTGAGTGATAATGGGCATATAAAACAAGATGACAAGTTACGCTTCGACCGGGCGGAGTAAGCAAGGCGTTTTAAATTTAATTCATGTGTGTCATTTGCTATTTGATAAAGTTGATTTATCTTTGACCTCCCAATTTTTTTTAATAAAAATCAATTACATAAAGTGGCAAAAACAGTTTCAAGACCAATTCAGAAAACTAATTCAACAAAAAATCCAACCTCAATCGTCAGAATGCCGGCGGAGTGGGAAGCCCAAGAATTTATTCAACTAACCTTTCCACACGAAGATACCGATTGGTCGTATATGCTTGACGAAGTTACGGCTTGTTTTGTCGAAATTGCAAAGGAAGTTACGAAAAGACAGCGGTTATTAGTCGTTTGCACCGATAAAATCGTGGTGCAAGAAAAATTAAAGGAACTGCCTCAAGAAAAAATAATTTATGTTCAGATTCCTTCCAACGATACATGGGCGCGTGATCATGGCGGTATTGCCGTAATAAAGGACGGAAAACCGGAGATACAGGATTTTACATTCAACGGATGGGGATTGAAATTTGCCGCCAACAAAGATAACCGGATTACCTGCCGACTCGTAGAGAATAATATTTTTCCCAAAAAATTCGGTTACAAAAACCGAAAAAAAATGGTGCTCGAAGGTGGGAGCGTCGAGAGCGACGGCAACGGAACGATAATGACGACCAAGGAATGCTTGCTTTCCGAAAATCGAAACAACATGTCTCAAGATAAAATTGAAAAAAAACTGAAAAAATATCTTGGAGCAGAACGTGTTTTGTGGCTTGAGAATGGCTTTCTAATCGGCGATGATACCGATAGCCACATTGATACGCTGGCTCGGTTTTGCAGCGATGACACCATTGCTTACGTAAAATGTACGGATGAAAACGAAAAGCATTTTGAAGCCTTGCAACTCATGGAAAAGGAGTTGAAAGAGTTTCGCATTCTCGGATCTGCCAATCGCTATAACCTGATACCACTCCCTATGGCGGACGCGGTGATGGACGAAAACGGCGGGCAGCTACCGGCTACCTATGCTAATTTCTTGATTATAAATAATGCCGTTCTGGTTCCTACCTATAATTCCCCCAAAGATGAAGAAGCCATGAAACAGCTAAAAAAAGCTTTTCCGGATCGTGAAATGGTAGGTGTCGATTGCAGCGCGTTGATAAAACAACATGGTTCGCTGCATTGCGTAACCATGCAGTATCCAAAATTTGTATAAACTCAAGACACATGAAAGTAGCCATTATTCAGCAATCCAATTCGGTAAACTTTACCGAAAACATTACGAAATTAGAAAAAAATGTACGTGATGTCGCTTCGAAAGGGGCAAAACTGATAGTCTTTCAGGAACTTCATAACGGACTCTACTTCTGCCAAACGGAAGATGTCGGTGTTTTTGAACAAGCGGAGACCATTCCCGGCGCATCTACAGATTTTTTTGGTAATTTAGCCAAGGAATTAAGCGTTGTCATGGTACTTTCATTGTTTGAAAAACGCGCTTCCGGATTATACCACAATACGTCGGTTGTGCTAGAGAAAGACGGTTCGATTGCCGGAATGTACCGCAAAATGCACATTCCGGATGATCCGGCCTATTACGAAAAATTTTATTTTACGCCGGGTGATTTGGGCTTCGAACCAATTGAGACTTCCATCGGAAAACTTGGCCTACTCGTCTGCTGGGATCAGTGGTATCCGGAAGCGGCTCGTCTGATGGCATTAGCCGGTGCAGATGTCTTAATTTATCCCACGGCCATCGGGTGGGAGAGTACCGATACGGATGATGAGAAGAGTCGGCAACGAGATGCGTGGATGACCATTCAGCGTTCGCATGCCGTGGCAAACGGGATACCGGTTATTACCTGCAATCGGGTAGGGTACGAGCCGGATCCATCTGGTCGGACAAACGGCATCCAATTTTGGGGAAGTAGTTTCGTGGCCGGTCAGCAAGGGGAGATATTGGTACAGGCACCTGACGACCGTGAACAAAATATCGTTTTTGATGTTGATTTAAAACGAACAGAAGCAGTACGTCACTGGTGGCCTTTTTTTCGCGACAGACGGATTGATGCCTACGGAGATTTGACGAAGCGATGGAGGTAACCTAAGTTAAAAATACCGTATTAATCATGGAAAATTTAGCGAAAAATACAACAAAACTCTTTATCAAAAACATGGTATGTAACCGCTGTGTAATGGTGGTGAAAAATGAACTTGAGCGTTTAGGATTTGTGGCTGTTGAGGTTCGGATGGGCGAAGCAACCATTGAAGGTGAACTTACTCCGGAAGATAAAGAAACGTTGAGCAGCGTGTTAGTTTCATTGGGCTTCGAACTCATTGACGACAAGAAAAGCCGCATTATTGAAAAAATAAAAAATACCATTATTGATGTAGTACATTATCAAGAACCGGATACGCGAACCAACTTTTCTGATGTTTTAAGCGAACGCTTACATCACGATTATAATTATCTTTCCGGTCTGTTCTCAGAAGTGGAAGGGACAACCATTGAGAAGTACCTTATTGCTCAAAAAATAGAAAAAGTAAAGGAGTTGCTGGTGTATGACGAGTTGTCGTTGAGTGAGATTGCGTTTCGTCTAAACTACTCCAGCGTAGCCTATTTAAGTAATCAGTTTAAAAAAATATCGGGTCTACCCCCCAGTCATTTCAAAAAAATAGGGCAAGAGAAACGAAAACCCTTAGATCGGGTGTAAATTTTACAAATCAATTCCAAAATTTCGTAACACAAAAGCCTTCCGAAATTGCCAACTTTGCATTGTCAAATAAAACACCGCAATATGGCAACAACAAATCCAAACACAGTTAAACAAACATTTCCGGTACTGGGAATGACTTGCGCGTCTTGTGCAAACAGCGCGGAAAGTATCGTAAAATCCCAATCCGGCGTAGTAAACGCTTCTGTTAATTTTGCCACAGGCAACCTTACCGTCGAATATTCTGCCGATATAACCAATGCCGAAAAACTTCAAAAAGCAGTACAAGGCGTGGGTTACGACTTACTGCTTGAAGACGAAAGTACTCGGCAAGAGTCGTTGGAAGCAATTCATGCCGAAAAATTTCAAAAGCTAAAAACCAAAACCATTTGGGCAATTATTCTCTCTTTGCCGGTTGTTGTCATCGCCATGTTTTTTATGGACATACCGTATGCCAACGAGATAATGTGGGCATTCTCTACGCCTGTAGTACTCTGGATTGGTAGAGATTTCTTTGTAAATGCATGGAAGCAGGCAAAACACCGCTCTGCCAACATGGATACCTTGGTGGCGTTGAGTACCGGAATTGCTTATCTATTTAGCGTATTCAATATGTTGTTTCCCGAGTTTTGGCATCAAAGGGGATTGCATGCGCACGTTTACTTTGAAGCGGCTTCTGTTATTATCGCCTTTATTTTACTGGGAAAGCTGTTAGAAGAGAAAGCCAAAGGCAATACATCATCGGCTATTAAAAAACTGATGGGTTTACAACCGAAATCCGTTAT
>JBKEBE010000095.1:0-1764 GCA_047973025.1 Paludibacteraceae bacterium | reverse complement strand
TCTATCTCGGGAGGAAATAAAAAGACAAATTTTCTGATTTCCGCCAATTATTTCGACCAAAAGGGATTAGTCATAAACTCAGATTTTAAACGTTTTACGTCTCGGTTGAATCTGGATCATAAAATAAACGATCAGATAAAGGTGGGAGTCTCTGCAACAGGCTCTTATGTAGATAACGGCAATGTGCAATTGGGTGATGCTCAATGGCAGGCTTCGGGTGTATTGGTCGCCGCACTTCAAATGAGTCCCGTCGCGCCTATTTACGATGCCACCGGAGCATACTACATCAACCCGAAAGACGCCACTCTGCCCAATCCGGTTTCATACCGGGAAATAGATGATAATACTATTCAAAAAAGACTGTTAGCCAATTCGTACATCGAATACAGTCCGTTGAAAGGGCTTACGTTAAAGTCAAGCGTAGGTGTGGATAATAAATCCGGTTTACGAAGCAGTTATCTGCCATCCACTTTTTTGCACGGAGCGGCAGTCGGGGGCAAAGGAACCAAAGAAATAAAAAACAACATGGATTTGTTGTTCAATGCTACAGCGAGCTACAATACGCTATTGAACGAGAAACACAATGTCGGCGCCTTAATCGGGTACGAATTTCAGAAATTTGCCTACGACGGTTTCAGCGCGTTAGTAACCAATTTCTACACAGACGCGTTTGGAAGCAATAATTTGGGAGCCGCGCAAGGTATTCCCAGCGTAAACTCCAGCAAAAGTCAGAACGTATTGGCTTCGTATTTTACCCGCTTGTCTTACAACTACGACGAAAAGTACATTGCCGGTTTTACCCTTCGTTGCGATGGTTCTTCCAATTTTGGTACGGGTAATAAATGGGGACTTTTCCCGTCAATGGCGCTGGCTTGGAGAATCATTGAAGAAGACTTTCTCAAATCGGTAAATTACATCAGCAATTTAAAACTCCGTACGTCGTTTGGCCAAACCGGAAACAGCGGCATCGGGGATAAAGCTTACGCCTATTATGGTCCCACGGAATTCCCGTTTATGTTTGGCAACGATATCGTCATTCCTTCCAATATCATCCAATTAGCCAATGATAAATTGAAGTGGGAAACAACTACCGAATTTAATGTCGGAGTTGATTATGGTTTCCTAAAAAATAGAATTTCAGGCTCGATAGAATACTACAATAAGGTCGTAAGTGATTTGCTTGCTTACCGCATTCTGCCGATATACAGCGAATTAAGAACCGTAGCCGATAATATTGGCGCTACTCAGTTACATGGTTTTGAATTTGACGTGCACACGGTAAATATTGATAGAAAATTTAAATGGAAAACGGATCTTAACCTGTCAACCTACCAAAACATGTGGAAGGAGCGCAATCCGGATGTCGTTCTAAATCCATGGCAGGGAGTACATGACCCGATTCGTTCGCTTTATGGGTTCAAAACGGATGGTATTGTTCAGATTGGACAGGATGTGCCCCACATGCAGGGCGAGTTACCCGGAAATCTGATATACAAAGACCTGAACGGATTTGATGAAAATCACCGGTTAACAGGAGTTCCCGATGGCAAAATAAACGACGCGGACAAAGTTTTTCTCGGAAGCACCGACCCGGGATTCTCGTTCGGTATCGGCAACACCTTTGAATACAAAGGCTTTGACTTGAATATCTTTTTCTATGGAATGGGCGACAGGGTATTGATGAATACCAACAAAAACAAGTACCTGTTGGGAGCGGTACGTTTACCGACCGGCGACAACAACATGATGACTTCGGTAAAAGAT
>JBKEBE010000137.1:0-4240 GCA_047973025.1 Paludibacteraceae bacterium | reverse complement strand
TGTAACATCTTCAGTCATACAAATTTGTTTTATCAATGTTCTACATCTAACTTTAATATCTCCATCCAATACTTTATAACGATATTTTGTAACCCAAACAATATGAGCTGTAAGTCTTGAAATTGTGTGCCCATTAAATCGTTGTTTGTTTTCCATACTTCAAAAGTACATATTTCCACACAGTAGAAAGAATTTCATTCTTTCTTTTCAACAAACCTATGGACTTCCAGTCCATAGTGGTTTAGTTTTTTGAAAATAAACTTGTTTTATTCAATAAATGTCCGATTTGGAGATTTGAAAAGATTCGTTCTCCGAGATATGGAAGCGTTAATCTCAATTGGATTGCCGATTCCGCAACTCAACAACCAGTACCGTTTTTCCTTCGATAGTAATGTTTTCTGTTACATCAACGTATCTGTCGGAAGTAATCTCAAGTCCGGAGTTAAATCCCTTCATCTGTTCTTCAAATCGGTTTGTATTTAAAACGGTATCATGCTCATTGTTATTGCAAATTACCATCACTGTTTTTTCGTTGTTGTTTCTAAAGAATACGTACACGCCGTTTTCGGGGATAAACTGCGTCATTTTTCCGTTTTGGAGCACAGCATTATTTTTTCGGTAGTTAAGTAGCGAGCGCAGATAATCAAATACGTCATTCTCTCTGCCGGTACGACCATCGCGGGTAAAAGCGTTGCGCGTATCATCTTTCCATCCACCGGGAAATGTAAACCGGTGTCCTTCGTAGCTACCGGCGATACCTTCCTGCATAATTTCATTGCCGTAATATATCTGTGGGTAACCCCGAACGGTTACGAGCATTGCCAAAGCCATTTTGTATTTGCGAATGTCGTTATAGGCGGTTGAAAGTCGGTCGATGTCGTGATTGTCCACAAAATTCATGATGCAATTGGGATTCGGATAGACAAAATCTTGCGCGAAATGGCTGTAAAATTTTGCAGTCCCGCTATCCCAACCATCCTTTTCATTGAAAACTTCCTGCAACTTATCTTTTAGTACAAAGTCCATTACACTCTGCAATCGGCTGTCAAAACCATCTTTGTTGTTGTTCCCCGACTGATAGTAAGCCGTTTCCGCAGGCGTTTTTACCCAGCATTCGCCCACTACATTCATTTTGGGATATTCGTTTCGGATGGTTTGTACAAAATGGGAAGCCACGTGAATGTCGTTATACGGATACGTATCCATCCGAATGCCCGAGATTTGCGCCCGTTCGATCCAATAAATATACGCTTGTGTCAGGTAGTCAAACACCAGCGGATTGGATAGATTAAAATCGGGTTGTGTACCGGAGAACCACCCTTTTGTCAGCCTGTTTAAATCAGATTCGCTTCGGTGTGGGTCTGTCCAAGCAGTAATGCGGTAATTGGAAGAAGTGAAACTATTCCACGTGTTGAACCAATTTTTATCGGGCATATCCCGCATCCACCAATGTCCGCTACCGCAATGGTTGGGTACGATGTCTATGATTAATTTGATGCCGTACTTTTGCGCCGTTTGCGAAAGGCGTACATAATCATCGTTTGTGCCCAATCGTGGGTCAACCTTGTAATAATCGGACACCGAATAATGATGATACGAGTATTCTTCAGCCCTGTTTTCGAGCATCGGCGTAGTCCAAAGGGCGGTAATCCCCAAGTCCGCCAAGTAGGGTATTTTTTGAATAATGCCTTCGATGTCGCCCCCTTGCCTGAACCCGAGTCCGCTTCGGTTAACACCTTGTTTATACCCTTTCACACTGTCGTTTCGCGTATCTCCGTTCACGAACCGATCCGGCATAATCAGATAGACATTGTCTTTTTCCGAGAAACTTTCCCTATTGGCAGAATTGGGGATACGTTCTTTTAATTCATACCGAATCGTTCGCTTCTTTTTACCATTTTTCAGTTCAATATTGAAAAATCCGGTTTTAGTTTCCTTGCCGATGTTAAGGTATAAAAAAACATAATTCGGATTATCCGTCAACTTTCTTTCAACAAGGCTTATGCCGGGATAAGTAATGGAAATCTCGTTTTTAGCTATCTCTTTTCCGTAGAGCAGAATCTGCAAATTTGGATTATACATATTTGTCCACCAATAAGTTGGTTCAATCCGAATTTCGGAATTTGATATGGTAATATTTCTTGCCTGTAAATCAGCGAATTGTGTTGATAGTGTCGCTATAAGAAAATAAAGTGCGAATGTGGTTTTATTCATCGGTTATGTTTTTTGATAAATTTAGGGTCATCCTTATCATCTACAATCAGCGTGAGTATGCCGGCGATAATCATAAAAACACCACCCAAAACCAACGTGTAAATCGGATGTCCCTGAAATACATGCTTCGTAATACTGCCTAAAATGGTGGCGGCTAAAATTTGCGGTAAGACGATAAAAAAGTTGAAAATTCCCATGTAAGTCCCCATTTTATTGGCAGGAAGCGCACCGGTAAGCATGGCGTAAGGCATCGACAAAATACTTGCCCATGCGATTCCTACGCCAACCATGCTGATAATCAATAAATTCGGATTCTTGAATACAATCAAAGAAATCAATCCCAATCCGCCTATAATTAAAGCCACTAAATGGGTGTATTTTCGGGAGATATATTTGGCTGAAATCGGAAGCAAAAAAGCTACAAGCGCGGCAAATAGGCTGTAAGCACCGAACAGGATGCCTACCCAGTTTGCCCCTTCGTTGTAGAGTTCGGATTTCGTATCGTTGGCATTGAAGTGATAGTCTGTAATGGCGGGTGTGGCGTATATCCACAACGAAAACAGTGCTATCCATGTAAAAAATTGAACAATAGCCAATTGTCCCATCGTGCGGGGCATATGCATCAAATCGGTCATAATTTCGGTCATACCATTCGACTTCGATTTTTTCCGAAAGTAGGCGACCAGAAAGAACATAAACGAAACCAAAACAAATAATCCGGCTAAGACATAAATTTGGACATCCATATTGAAAAAGTAAACCAGCAACCCCGTAACGATACCTAACGCGAAGAAAAAGATAGCGAACCGATTGAATCTTTCGGACGGAACTTCTTCGGAAGTCGTAGTTGTAGCGATTTCCTTTTTTTCATCTTCAAAGTTTTCAAGTGTTTCAGGCGGGTATTCTTTTGTCGTCAGAATGGTAACCAATACCGCCGTAATAAATACGATACCGCCGATGTAAAACGACCAAATCACGGTGTCGGGAAGCGCATTGTTCCCTTGTGGTATGTTGGAAACGCCTATCCAATTGCTCAGCACATACGGCAGTGCGGAACCTGCCACTGCGCCGATACCGATAAAAAAGCTCTGCATAGAGAAGCCTAAGGTGCGTTGCTCGGACGGTAACATATCGCCAACGAAAGCCCGAAACGGTTCCATCGACACATTGATGGACGCATCCAATATCCACAACATGCCTGCGGCAATCCACAGGGACGGAGAGTTGGGCATTAAAACCAACGCGACGGAAGCCAAAATAGCACCCGTCAAAAAAAACGGTTTTCTTCTACCCAATCGATTCCAAGTTTTATCACTCCAATGTCCGATAATCGGTTGAATGATTAGTCCGGTAACCGGAGCGGCCAGCCATAGGATGGGGATGTTGCCGATATCTGCTCCCAAGCTTTCAAAAATCCGGCTGACGTTGGCGTTTTGTAGCGCGAAACCAAACTGGATACCCAAAAATCCGAAGCTCATGTTCCAGATCTGCCAGAAAGAAAGGCGCGGTTTTGATTTCTTGGTAAGGGGTTGGTGGGAGTTACTTAGCCCTTTGGTTTGTGGCGATTTGTTCATATTGTAGAATTGTTGTTTTGATTTGAAAGTTCACCGAGTGGTCGTGTAGTCCCGCGAACCATTAATTTTGTTTTAATAATTCGATTGGTAAATTGACCATGTGTGGTTCCTTTTATCTTGTCAACTAGTAATTTAGCAGCTGTTTTTCCTACTTCATAGCCATGCTGCTCTACGGTAGTGAGCATGGGGTCGCAAGCAAGTGCCAGATCGCCGCCCGAGAAACCGCAAATCGAAATATCGTCGGGTACTCGTAGTCCGGCTTGTTTCACGGCGTAAAGAATGCCGGTCGCCGTATGGTCATTAATAGCGAAGAAAGCGTCAGGCGGATTAGGAAGCACTAAAACTTCAGGCGTTAGTTTCATGGCTTGCTCGCGGGTATCACAAACAAACATCAGCGATTCGTCAACAGGTAGATTGTGTTTTCTGAGTGCGTCGAGATAACCGTTTCTTCT
>JBKEBE010000023.1:0-27123 GCA_047973025.1 Paludibacteraceae bacterium | reverse complement strand
GCAATAAACGTATGTAGCCACAGTAGCCGAAACACCGGAAGGAGTGTACGCGTAGCTCCCCAAAAAAAGATTCTTTTGCTCCCCGGATTGTACCAAAGCGAAGTATATGGCGGCGATTTTAGCGGATTTATCGGAGATTGTAATCTTGGATTCGTCAATTTGCCATGCCATGTCCATACTATACAATTGTCCGGCAGATGGCGTGTCGAGCTGAATCGAGAAAGCGCCGCTCTTCAAAGCCGACTTGGCATAAGGGGTATCAAAACCATCTTCCATATACACATACACCGAATCTGACGGCGAATTTAGTGATGAGCCGTTTTCGACCGTACCTGATATTTTGGAATGATCTTCCGTCGATACTTTTTCTTCACAAGAAATGAATGCAAAACTAAATGCCAATAGGCTAATTGCAATAAAATATAGTTTTTTCATAATTATTCAAAGATTAGCCAAAGACTACCGGCTTTGGCTAATCTTTTGACATCTCAGTCTATATGCCCAAATCGGTTCTAACGGCATTGATTTTCTCATCAGCCTTCGCGTCAGCAACATCGTATTCCCCACGCGATTTCATTTCGCCGCGCACTTCGATGTAGAATTTGATTTTGGGTTCGGTACCCGACGGACGAACGGAGATTTTTGTGCCGTCTTCGGTAAAAAACTGCAACACGTTGGATGTGGCGGGCATATCTAAATCGGTAACTTGCCCGGATTGCACATCGGTAGTTTTCAAGGTTTTATAATCCTTGATGGTCGCTACTTTTGAACCGGCAATCGCTTGTGGCGGATTGTTTCGGAAATCAGCCATCATCTGCTGAATCTCTTCTGCTCCGGATTTGCCTTTGCGCACTACCGAAATGCCTTTTTCTTTACCAAATCCGTACTCGACGTATATGTCTTGCAGTAGTTGGAACAGCGTTTTTCCGTTATCTTTCGCCCAAGCGGTTATTTCTGCCATCAGAGCACAAGCGGATACGGCATCTTTGTCGCGCACGAAGTCTTCCGCCAAAAATCCGTAGCTCTCTTCGCCACCACCGATGTAGGCTTTTTTGCCTTCGTTCTCACGCATCACGGCGGCTATCCATTTAAATCCGGTATAGCAATCGTAGTATGCTACATGATTCTTCTTGGCTATGTCTACCATCACTTCGGTGGTTACGATGGTTTTAACCACGTATTCGTTTCCTTTGAGCTTTCCGAGTTCTTTCCACTTGGTAATCAGGTAATAGATGAAAATCAGGAAAGTCTGGTTTCCGTTTACCAAAATCCACTCGCCTTTATCATTTTTTATTGCGATTCCGATACGGTCGGCATCAGGGTCGGATGCCATTACGATGTCCGCGTTCGTTTCTTTTGCCTTATTTACCGCCATTTCCAGCGCGGCAGGCTCTTCGGGATTGGGTGAAATAACGGTCGGGAAGTTGCCGCTGATTACGTTTTGCTCCGGTACATCAATGATGTTGGTAAAACCGAATTCCCGCAACGCGTCCGGGATGAGTTTACCGCCGGTGCCGTGAATCGGAGTGTAAACGATTTTTAAATCTTTATTTCGTTCGATGGCTTCGGGAGACAATATCAAGGTTTTGATTTTGTTCAAGTAAATTTGATCAATTTCTTTGCCGAGTGGCTGAATTAAATCTTTATTTCCGGCAAATTTAATCTCGTTTACATCTTTGACTTTTTCAACTTCGCGAATCACATTTTCGTCGTGTGGAGCAATCATTTGCGCACCATCGTCCCAGTACGCCTTATAGCCGTTGTATTCTTTCGGATTGTGCGAAGCGGTAATGATGACACCGCTTTGGCAGCCGAAATGACGGATACAAAACGAAGTCTCGGGTGTAGGGCGTAGTTCGTCGAACAGATAAACTTTGATGCCGTTGGCTGAAAATATATCGGCACTGATTTCGGCAAATTTGCGGCTGTTGTTTCGGCAGTCGTGTCCGATTACCACGCTGATTTGTGGCAGGTTGGCGAATTGTGCTTTCAAGTAATTGCTCAATCCTTGCGTAGCGGCACCTACTGTGTAGATATTCATACGGTTTGTACCGGCTCCCATGATACCGCGTAGTCCGCCGGTACCAAATTCTAAATCTTTGTAAAAGGCTTCAATCAGTTCGGTTTTATCTCCGTTATCCATCATGCGGCGTACTTCCGCTTTGGTTTCCGTATCGTAATTTCCATCTAACCACGCTTGCGCTTTGGCTTGTACTTCTTTTAATAATTTGTTATCCATGAGTAGAATATTGTGTTTTTTACTAATTATTTTTTGATATTGGGTAATTCTAATCCGTAACCACGTCGTTTGTCGTCTCTTTTGAGTAATACAGCCACTATTATGGCTAAAAAGCCCAACGAAGCGAAAATCGTCATGGGTAGCGTGTAGTCGTAGTGTGGTTTTGCTCCTTCGGCAACCATCGCCACGTTGGTAATGCAATAGGTGTCCAGCACCCAGCCAATCAGTAGCGGAACCAGCATCAGCCCGATATTCTGTACCCAGAAAATGAGCGCGTAGGATGTTCCCAAAAGTTTATCCGGTATGATTTTAGGTACAGAGGGCCACATGGCGGATGGTACCAGTGAAAATGTTACGCCCAGCAAGAGAATAAGTATTATGGCGAAAACTGCAGAATTAATAGCCGGAAGTGCAAATAAACTGTGAACGGCCAAAAGCATTACTGAACCCAATAACATGATACTCGCACCTTTCCCTTTTCGGTCGTAGATATTTCCGAAAAATGGTGTTAAAATAATGGTTCCAAAAGGAAGAAGACTCGGAATAGCTCCTGCAAATTTCGGATCTACACCGTATTTGTTGACCATCAAATCTGCGGCATAGTAAAGGAAGGGAAATATGGCAGAATAGAAAAGTACACATAGAACGGCAATCAGCCAAAAACCTCGATTTTTAAGAACTAACGCGATGTCTTTTACTTTAAATTCTTCTTCAGGTTCGTCCGTTTCTACTTTCGCAGCAGCCAGCGACTTATCAAGCTCCTTATCCTTAAAGGTGTAGAACAAAAAAGCAAGAAATCCGGCAACCAACAGTCCCAATCCGAGCATAATCGGTGCTGAAAGTGCTACGTTGTAGGAATTACCGGAATTTAATAATGATGTGGCAATAGGTGCCGGAATAGCAAGGGCTAATGCCGTACCCATACGGGCTGTAGCCATTTCGAGTCCCATGGCTAAAGCTAACTCCTTACCCTTAAACCATTTTACAATAATTTTAGAGACGGTAATCCCCGCAATTTCCACGCCGACTCCAAAAATTCCAAATCCGAGCGCTCCGACGGCAATTTGAGTATTTACTCCTAAAATAGTCCCTTCCATGGGCCACAGTTCCCTTATAGCGGCGTATTGAAAAAATGTACCGATAACCATTGTCAGTGTAGCGCCTAATCCGGTAAACCGAACCCCAATTTTATCCAAAATAATCCCCCCGAAAATCAGCATCAGAAAAAATACATTGAACCAGCCGTAAGCGGAATTCCAAAAACCGAAATCGGTACTTGTCCAGTTGAAATATTCTTCAAACAAGGGTTTTAAGGGCGATATTACGTAGTTGATGTAATATCCGGTCATCATAGTAAATGACACAATGGCAAGCGCAGTCCAACGCGCGCCTTTGGAATCGCGCAACGTTGTAAGAATTTTTTCAGACATATGTTTTTTTGTTAAAAATGAACTACAAAGCTACAAAAATATTTCAAGAATATTGACTTTATTTCGCAGAGTTATCTCGTGTAAAAGAAATATTTTTATACCTTTTAAAATTTGCTTTGAGAAGAATTTTGTTGTTTTTTAGGAGTGTGTTCTGTGGGCTGATCAAGTGCTGAAGATGTAAAAATAAACAAACATCATACAACAATGCTTGATTGAAGATACCTAATTAATTGCCCACTTCCGATAAAAATTTTATTCTTACCAATCGGATATCGGTTTCATTGTATTCATTTTCTCCAAGTTCCTTGAGTGCCGTAGTTACTTTATCTGTCTCGGCGGTACTGAAATAATCAAAAATCTCATCCACACGATCGGTATCCATGATTTCGTCTAAGAAGTAATCGATGTTTATTTTGGTGCCACTATAAACAATCGCCTCGACTTCTTCGAGCAGTTCATTGAAATCGAGACCTTTTGATTCGGCAATGTCATCAAGTGCTATTTTGCGGTCGATAGCCTGTATGATGGAGACCTTCAACTGTGACTTTTTGGCAACAGTGCGCACGCGCAAATCTTCGGGTCGAATAATTTCGTTTTCTTTGACGTGTTTTTGGATTACTTTCAGAAATTCTTCGCCATATCTTTTGGCTTTACCTGCACCGACTCCGGGAATATTCTGTAATTCGTCCATCGTAACGGGATAGGTGGTAGCCATCGCCTCTAATGACGGATCCTGAAATAGCGCAAAAGCCGGTACTTCCAGTTTCTTGGAAAGTTTTTTCCGTAAATCTTTCAGAATGGAAAAAAGGACATCATCGGCGGCACTAGTCCCACCGGCACTTCTTCCGCCCAAATCATCATCGTCTTCGTCAAATTCGGTATCTTTCACAATTGGAAACGAAACCGGTTTTTTAAGATAATTTTTTCCATCTTTCGTTAGTTTGAGTACGCCATAGGTTTCAATCTCCTTACTCAGATATCCCGCTATTAAAGCTTGACGGATAATGGCATGCAGAACCTTTTCATCTTCATCAGACGCCGAAGAGAAGTTCTCCAGCTCATCATGCTGATAGGATGTTACATCGGTTGTCGCTTTTCCTTTCAGGATATCGACGATGTGATCAGATTTAAATTTTTCTTTTACTAGTTGGATCGTCTCTAAGACCAATACTAATAATTCTTGTCCTTCAATAAATTTCTTAGGTTTCATACAGTTGTCGCAACTTCCGCAATTATCGGGCTTATATTCTTCCCCGAAATAATGTAATAATAATTTTCTCCGGCACACGGAAGATTCCGCGTATGCTTGGGTTTCTAATAACAATTGATTGCCTATTTCCTGCTCAGCCACGGGCTTACCTTGCATAAACTTACGTAGTTTTTCGAGGTCTTTGTATGCATAAAACGTTATACATTGACCCTCTCCGCCATCTCGTCCACTACGTCCGGTTTCTTGATAGTATCCTTCGAGACTTTTCGGAATATCGTAATGGATGACATAGCGCACATCCGGTTTGTCGATTCCCATCCCAAAAGCAATGGTAGCTACGATTACATCGATTTCTTCCATCAAGAATTTATCTTGATGTTCAGAGCGTTGCGTCGCTTCCAAACCGGCATGGTAGGGTAGGGCTAATATGTTGTTCTGCTGGAGATTTGCTGCCAGATCTTCTACTTTTTTACGACTCAGGCAGTAGATTATACCCGATTTTCCTTTTTGTGAAAGAATATATTTGACGATTTCTTTTTCGACATCGTTATTTTTCTGTCTTACTTCGTAATAAAGATTGGACCGATTGAAGGATGATTTGAAAACGGTGGCGTCAAGCATCGACAAATTTTTCTGAATATCGTTTTGCACCTTTGGAGTAGCTGTGGCTGTCAAAGCGATGATGGGAGCAGTCCCTATGTCGTTGATTATCGGTCGAATACGACGGTATTCGGGGCGGAAATCGTGTCCCCATTCCGAGATGCAATGTGCCTCGTCTATGGCGTAAAAAGCTATTTTTATTTGTCGAAGTAATTCAATGTTTTCTTCTTTCGTCAGCGATTCCGGTGCGACATATAGAAGTTTCGTTTGTCCGGCAAGTAAATCTTCTTTGACGGTTTCCAATGCTGTTCGTGTGAGAGACGAATTGAGGAAATGGGCAATACCATCTTTTTCACTAAAATTGCGCATAGCGTCAACCTGATTTTTCATCAGCGCAATCAATGGCGAGATGATTATTGCCGTACCTTCCATCAAAAGTGAAGGAAGTTGATAGCACAACGATTTGCCTCCCCCGGTGGGCATCAACACGAATGTGTCTTTTCCGGAAAGTACGTTTTGAATAATAGCCTCCTGATTGCCTTTGAACTTGTCAAAACCAAAGTGATTTTTAAGTTGTGAAGTTAAATCCGCGTGGGTTGTCATTTAGTTGTCGTCAAAGATTCGGCAAAACGAAATTACATCTATTATTTTAAACAAGCAATTGTGTTTTTTGTTTTTGAAAAATCTTAGGAGAGATTTACTAAAAACAAAGTTATAAACAGATTCTTAATTTGCAAAAATTTTAAATAAAAAAATCAGACATTTTTTTTTGTTTAAGTGTAAATGTCTGATATATTGTGAATTTCGTAAGTTGAAAGCACCTGAAAGAAAATAATCTATCGTGATTCTATCCTTCAATTAATATAAGAACTATGCTATTTTTAGTCGGTGAGCACTGATTTTATCCATTTTCGAATGGGCATAAGCAGAGGTTACCGTAAATTTCTTTATTTTGTTGGATGGTGTTTCGTACATGGCATCCATCATGATGGTTTCCGTGATGGAGCGTAGCCCACGTGCGCCAAGCTTGAATTCGATTGCTTTGTCCACGATGTATTCCAATACTTCCGGTTCAAAAACAAGCTGAATGTTATCCATTTTAAACAGTTTGATGTACTGTTTGATGATTGAGTTTTTTGGTTCGGTAAGGATGTTGCGCAAGGCGTCTCTATCTAATGGTTCCAAGTAGGTCAGTATCGGCAGGCGACCGATGATTTCGGGGATTAATCCGAAAGATTTTAAATCCTGTGGAGCAATGTATTGCAGCATGTTTTTTCGGTCGATGTTTTCTGTATCGACCGAAGCATTGTAACCGACAACGCGCGTATTTAACCGCTGAGCGATTTTTTTCTCGATGCCGTCAAATGCGCCGCCACATATAAACAAAATGTTTTGTGTATTGATTTCGATGAATTTTTGTTCCGGATGTTTTCTGCCTCCTTGTGGTGGGACATTGATTACTGCTCCCTCCAGTAATTTCAAAAGCCCTTGTTGTACTCCCTCGCCACTCACATCGCGTGTGATACTTGGGTTGTCTCCTTTCCGCGCAATCTTATCAATCTCATCAATAAATACGATACCTCTTTCGGCTGCTTTTACATTGTAATCGGCAACTTGTAGCAGTCGCGTGATGATACTTTCGATATCTTCTCCTACGTATCCGGCTTCGGTAAGTACCGTGGCATCAACAATAGTAAAAGGAACATCCAGTTTTTTAGCAATTGTTTTTGCCAGCAAAGTCTTTCCCGTTCCGGTATAGCCTACCATAATGATGTTGGATTTTTCAATCTCTACATCGTCAGGGTCCTTCTCCTGCATTAATCGTTTGTAATGATTGTAAACGGCTACCGAAAGGAATCTTTTCGCGTCGTCTTGACCAATAACATATTGATCCAAAAATTCTTTTATCTCTTTCGGTTTGGGCGTTTTTCCGTTGTTAATTTTGGGTAAATTGTCAGGTTGTTCTAACGCTTCTTTTACAATTTCAGAAGCTTGTATTGCACATTCATCGCAAATGTGCGTATTGTCGATGCCAAGAATCAGCATACCAACTTGCGATTCGGGTCTGCCACAAAAACTACAATGTTTGGTCGATTTTGCCATAAATTCAAATAAGTATAGAAACTGCCAATATGTCTGCCGTAGCTCATGGAGAGACAGGGGTCAATCAATTGGCAGGTTATAAATCCGATGTAAAATTGTTATTTTTTTTCTTTAATCAAAACTTTATCAATCATTCCATAATCCAACGCTTCTTGCGAAGTCATCCAGAAATCTCGATCGGAATCTTTTTCGATTTGCGTGTATGTTTTTCCGGAATGGTCGGCAATGATTTGATAGAGTTCTTTTTTCAGTTTAAGCATTTCACGCAGATTGATCTCCATATCGGCGGCTACACCTTGAGCGCCTCCGCTGGGCTGGTGAATCATAATTCGCGAATGTTTCAGCGCTGAACGCTTGCCTTTGGTTCCGGCAACGAGTAATACGGCTCCCATGGAAGCTGCCATACCGGTACAAATAGTCGCTACATCCGAAGAAATAAACTGCATGGTATCGTAAATTCCAAGTCCGGCATATACCGAACCGCCGGGGGTATTCAGGTAGATGGATATGTCTTTGCCGGGATCGGAAGAGTCTAGGTAAAGGAGCTGGGCTTGAATAACATTGGCCGCGTAGTCATCTACTGCTGTACCCAGAAATATAATTCTGTCCATCATCAGTCGAGAGAAAACATCCATTTGGGTTACGTTCAACTGCCTTTCTTCCAAGATAGAAGGCGAAATGTAACTGTCTGTCGTTTGTGTATATTGATCGAGTGCCAAGCCATTCATCCCCAGATGTTTGGTGGCGTATTTGCGAAAATCGTTTTTTTTGTCCATAATACGATGGTTATTGTAAAATTTTATTAGTCAAAGTTCTATTGCTAAAATCTTGCCAATACAAAATAGGAGACATAATGTCACGTCATTTGAAATTTTAAAAAAAGAGTTAAATCTCAACAAAAGTACACTTTTTTGTTGAATCCATTTATGAGTCCCCTCCGAAAAGTCTTTTTATCCGAAAACATCCTATTCACAAGCCCTGTGAGTGGGGTGAAAAATGCAAAATAAGTGTTTTCGGAGGGGACTCATTTATAGATATTTTGAAGTATACTGTTAGATTTTAACTAATCCCCGAAAACCTCGGGAAGAATAATAGGATTCCGCACCGTTGTGATAGACAAATACCCGTCCATATCGCTTGTCGCCGAAAATGGCACCGCCTAATTCTCTAACTTCGGGTGGCGTCTTTAGCCAGCTGGATGTTTTGGTGTCGAAGTTACCAAGTTGTTGCAGGAATTGGTACTGCGCTTCATCCAACAACTCAATCCCCATGTCTTCGGCCATTCCCACAGCACTTTGATGGGGCTTTTGTGTTTTGCGCGACTTCAATGCTTGTGGGTCATAGCACACACTTCTGCGTTTTCCTTTTGGTGTCTCATCCGTACAGTCGTAGAATGTATAGGTGTCGGAAGTTTTGTCATACTCCAGCACATCGGGCTCGCCTCCGGTTTCTTCCATTAATTTCAGTACAAGTAGTTTCTCCGGATTATCTTCCAACTTTACCTGAATTTTGCTCCAGTTCATGTGCTTGTGGCGATTCATGTTATTTGTAAACCTTTTCTTTAAAATACATAAAAGTATTTCGATTTCTTCGATGGTTAACGGAGTTTTGTTTAGCTTTTCCATGTCTAAAAGGTTTTTAAGTTACACTATTACAACGGATAAGAAAGAACGAATGTTTTAGAGTCCGGGTGAGATTTGTAAATTACTTTACTTCAGGCGTTGAGAGCGATTTACGCGAACGTATCGATAAAGCCATAGCGAAATTGCCGGAGAAGTGTCGGAAAATATTTGTCATGAATCTCTTCGATGGCATAAAACCCGTTGAGATTGCCGATCGGGAAGGCATCTCGGTTCGAACGGTAGAAGGACATATCGGTAAAGCCTACAAACTTTTGCGAGAAGAATTGAAACCGTATTTGCCGGGTTTTGTCCTTGCGATACTGCTATCAAAATTTTTGTAAAGGAGCTATTCCGTGGTTTGAAAAACACAAACATCAATCTCACGATAACACCTGTTTGCTCGCGTTATATTCATGTAATTACGGCGTAGCCAAATATTCTCCAATTTTTCCGCTTACCTGCAACAGAGATATTTCATATAGTTTCGCGCTATATTGTGCCGTTACGAGGCGTTCTTCAGCAAGCAGGAGGTTGTTTTGCGCTTCACGAAGTTCTATACCGGACAAATCGCCGAGTTTGTACCGATCCATGGCTATTTCCAAATTCAACCGTGCATTTTCAAGGCTGATTTCTTCCAATGCAATTACTTCCAGGTTATTTTGATAAGCAAGCCAGATATTGGTAAATTGACTGTTGAGTGAAAGGTGTAGCTGCTCACTTTCCAATTGTCTGTTTTCAGCCTGAATACGAGCGTTTTTCTGTTCTCGGACTTTGTTGAATCCGTCAAATAAGTTGAACCCGAGTGTAAGTCCGATATTGGGTCCCCACGCGTTTTGTTTGTCTATATTTCCACGGTTATAATTGAAGTGATTAAATCCGTAGCCGGCATTTAATCGGAGATAGGGAAAATTTTGGCTTTGAGCGGTTTTGAGATCAAGGTTGCTGATTCGTTTGCCTTTTTCGGCTAATTTTATGAGCGTATTATCTGTCAGGATCTTTTCTTGCAGTTCATTTTTGTCTGAAAATTGTCGGATATGAATAGCCGTGTCAGAAGCCATAAATCGTCTGTCAACATCCGGATTTCCCATCAACTCATTTAACTTGATACGCGAAGAATTTAGCGTTTCGTACTGGTGCATCAACCGGGAGCTGTCCGTATTAAAATCCACACGCGCTTGCTGTAAATCCAAGCGAGACATGTTGCCGATTTGGTAACGCGCTTCCACGATGCGTAGGCGTTCAGCGGATAAGCGGACAGCAGAACGCAGGTTTTTCATGTGGATGGTTTGCTGTACAAAATTGTAATATTCAGCCGAAAGGGTGGCAATAAAATTTTCAACAGCCAACTGCGTATTTAGTTCGCCTGTCTTTTGCAGTTCTTTTAGCTTTTGGTAAGTAGTTTGTGCTCGAAAACCTTCGAAAATCATCCAATTCAGATTCAGACCGGCATTGAGCGTTTCGGTATGTGAACCACGTGTACTAATTTTTCCGCTTCCATCCATCGGGATCTGATCGTTACCACTTACGGCTGTGGTGCTGAAACTACTGCTCAAATCCACAGACGGCAACATTCCCGCGTTTCCAAGTGTAGCGTTGTTATCAGTAACCAGTTGATTATTGCGCGCCAAGCGAATATCGAAATTTTGCTCTAATCCAACTCGTAAGCATGTTTCTAATGATAATTGCTCCTGACTAAAAAGCAACGTATGGAACAACGGTAAAAAAAGTAGGGTGTAAATTAGTTTTTTCATGTATTTCAAAATTATTTTCACTTTGTCCCGGCAATAAGCAGTGCAAAAGAATCTTACCCATTCATCATAATTCATAATTCATAATTCATAATTCATAATTCATCACTCATCATCAGAGCGAATTGACGTCGTTTCTCTTTTTGACGAAATATACATGTACATCGCCGGGACAACAAACAACGTCAACAAAGTGGATATCAACATGCCGCCTACAACGGCAACTCCCATCGCGATGCGGGCGTTGGCACCTTCGCCGTTTGCGAATACGAGCGGGAGTAGTCCCAAAATGGTGGAAATGCTGGTCATCAGGATAGGGCGAAAACGCTGAACCGCGGAACCTTGTACGGCTTCTAATTTGCTCATTCCGTTATTTTGTCGCTGATTGGCAAACTCCACGATTAAAATACCGTTTTTGGCTACCAGACCAATCAGCATGATCAACCCGATTTGGCTGTAAATATTCATGGTTACCCCTCCGAGCCACATAAACAGCAATGCTCCGCCAATGGCTAAAGGTACGGTCAGCATGATGATAAAGGGGTCTTTAAAACTTTCAAACTGTGCCGAAAGAATCAGTATAATCAACAAAATAGCTAACCCGAAAGCAAAAAGCAAACTGGACGAACTTTCACGAAAGTTACGACTTTCTCCTTCCAGTGCCGTCCTGAACGTCTCATCCAACGTGGCTTTGGCAATGCGATCCATCTCTTCAATCCCTTGTCCGAGGGAAACTCCCGGTGCCAACCCGGCAGATACGGTTGCGGAATTAAAGCGGTTATAACGGTACAGTTGTGGAGGAGCAACCGTTTCTTCGAGGTAAACCAGATTGTCCATCTGTATCATTTTTCCCGCAGTATTCTTTACATAAATCGACTTCAAGTCAAGCGGTGTATTTCTTTGCTGACGGTTGATTTCGGCTATAATCTGGTATTGCTTCCCATCCATGTAAAAATACCCCATTCGCTGTCCGCTGAGCGCGTACTGAAGGGTCTGTCCGATGTCGCGCGTATTTACCCCCAACAGTGCCGCCTTTACGCGGTCAATGATGATACGGGTCTCCGGTTTCGTAAACTTCAGGTTGACATCAGCCATCTGGAAATAGGAACTTTTATTCACTTCATCCATAAAAATCGGAATGAACTCTTCCAATTTTTGTAGATTGGGTGCTTGCAGTACGTATTGAACCGGCATTCCGCCACGTCGCCCTCCAAAGGTAGATTGTTGGTAAACAAATGTACGCGCTTCAGTCTCATTTCGAACGGCTTTGCCCAATTCATCGGCAACTTCCATCTGGCTGCGTTCTCGTTCGTGTATTTCGGGCAAGATTAAACGCACCATCCCAAAACTACTTCGGTTGATCGTCGTGTTGGATTGACGTTCAGGAACAATACTATCTGCTATGTTGGAAATTTTACCGGTATAATCCCGCACAAATTCAAAAGTCGCTCCTTCCGGCGCGGATGTGCGTATCATTACTTGTGAGCGATCTTCCAAGGGTGCCATTTCAGCCGGTATTTTTTCCCAAAATAGTACAATCAAAATAAGCATCCCCCCTACAATCGGGAAGATAAGCCATTTTCTGGCCAAAAATCTGACAAGGAGCTTTTCGTAGCCGGTATTCAGTCCTTCAAAGAATGGTTCTGTCTTATGTTGAAACCAATTTTCTTTTTCTTTCTTTTTCAATAATTTAGAAGAAAGCATGGGCGTAAACGTTAAAGCCACAAAAGAAGATATAATCACAGCTCCCGAAACCACGATGCTAAATTCGCGGAAAAGTCGTCCGGTCATCCCTTCTAAAAATACAATGGGAAAAAAAACGGCAACAAGTGTGATGGTCGTTGAAATAATTGCGAAAAAAATCTCTTTCGAACCGGTTAGGGCTGCTTTTATTGGTGCCATTCCCTGCTCTATTTTTTGATAAATATTCTCCGTTACCACAATCGCGTCGTCCACCACAAGCCCGACGGCAAGCACTACGGCAAGCATGGAAAGCACATTGACGGAAAATCCCGCCAGATACATGATGAAAAATGTACCAATCAGCGAAACGGGTATGACCAACGTAGGTATCAGCGTAACCCGCCAATTTCGTAAAAACAGAAAAATAATAATGACTACCAGCGCAAAAGCCACAAATATAGTTGATTGCACTTCGGAGATGGATGCCCGAATAAAACGGGTATTGTCAAAAGAAACGTCTACACTCACATCTTCGGGAAGGTCTTTTCTCATTTGCTCTACCCGCAAGCGAACTTCATCGGCAATCTGAATTTGATTGGCACCGGGCTGTGGGATAACGACGGTGCTTACCATTGGCACTCCATTGAGTCTTAGTATGTTTTTGCGGTTTTCGCTATCCAATTCCGCGAATCCTATGTCGCGAAAACGAACAATTCGTTTGTCGTTTTCGAGCAAAATCAGGTTGTTGAAATCTTCGGGCGATATCATCAATCCCATGGTGCGGATCGATCGTTCGATTTGATTTCCTTCGATGCTTCCTGCCGGCAGTTCGATATTTTCGCGGTCAAGCGCGTTTTTTACATCCACAGGCGTGATGTTGTAAGCCGCCATTTTGGTAGGATCAAGCCAAAGCCGCATGGAGTATCGGTTTTGTCCCCATATCTCCACGGCGCTCACATCCTGTATGGTTTGCAGTCTTTCTTTTACGGTCAGCTCGGCGATTTCGGAAAGTTCCAATAAATTCCGATTGGGACTTTGAACGGTAATCTGCATAATGGGATCGGCATCGGCGTCGGCTTTTGAAACGGTAGGCGGATCCGCGTCGCGGGGCAAATAGCGTTGCGCTCTGGATACTTTATCCCGCACATCATTCGCGGCAGTTTCCATATTCACGCTTAATTCGAACTCTACCGTGATTCGGGAACTGCCCTGGCTGCTCGAACTCATCAGTGAGCGAATGCCGGGAATGCCGTTGATATTTTGCTCCAAAGGTTCGGTAATCTGTTTTTCTATCACATCCGCGTTGGCTCCGGGGTAAGACACGGAAACAGTGATGATGGGATTATCCACACTGGGGTATTCTCTTACCGCCAGATAGGTGTAACCGATACCACCCAATAACAGGATTATCAATACAAATACGGTGGAAAGTACGGGGCGTTTTATGCTAACTTCGGATAGATTCATGTCGTAATAATCTGAACGTAATTCTCTTAGAAATATTTCTTCGGCGAAAATTAATATTCTGTTAATGGGTCAATAACATTATTTGATAGTATTGGGTTGAAACCCAAACGCGACTATTCTTTGCTGCTTCTTTTTAAGTCTAAGGAGTTTGAACTACGATTTCTCCCAATTTTACGGGCATTCCGTCTCGTAGCTGCATCACACCGGTGGTAAGCAGTGTGTCGCCCGCGGAAAGCCCGTCAATGATTTGTACTTCGCCGGCTGTACGCAGTCCTTTGCCTAAAACCACCTGCTTGGCTGTCCCATTTTTGTAAATATAGGCAATTTCTTGACCCATCTCGGCGATGGTAGAGATGCTTGGCACGACAATGGCGTTGGTTATTCTTTGAAGTTCTATTTCGACAGTTGCCGACTGACCCGGTTTTAGTTTTCCGTCGGAATTCGGATAAAGCGCGCGCGCCTTCAGTGAGTAGGTCGTTGGATCGACTTGCGACTCAACGGCATACACCTTCGCTTCATAGCGAACGTTGTCGTTTTCGAGGTCAAAAACCAAAGGAGTGCCGGGTTTGATGTCGGCAACTTGGCGTTCGTTGATTGAAAATTCCAGCTTTAAGGGAGAAATCTTGGTTAGTTTGGCAACAACTACCGTAGGAGACGCGTAAGCGCCGGTACTTACTTGCCGAAGTCCGATAATGCCACTGAATGGAGCGCGAAGTTCTGTCTGCTCGATACGGCTTTTCACAAGTTGGATATCCGCTTTCAGTTTTTCTAACTCGGTAATTACCACTTCATAAGTTTCTTGACTAACGGCATCTTTTGCAAGTAATGTTTTTTGTCGGTTCACTCTTTCGTTGGCAAGCGGCAACTGTATTTCCAACTTTTTCAATTCGGCTTGCAGTGGCTGATCGTTAATTTTAGCTAAAAGCTGTCCTTTGCTTACACGAGCTCCTTCTCTGAAATAAATATGGGTAATTTTTCCGGAAGTTTCAAAACTTAAATTCACTTCTTCATCCGGTAGAAGCGTTCCTTTGGTTGGCGGAAATTTATCCGTTAAAGTACTGTATTTTAGTACAAGCGCGTTTACAGTTAAAGATTTTCGCTGACTACCGCTCACGCCTGTAACTTTGGGTTTTTCTTTTTCTTTTAAACTTCTTTTTAAAGCCGGAAAAAACGCCATACCCAAAATGAGTAATCCGATGGCGGTAATTAGGATTATTTTTGTTCTCTTTGTCATTCGTCCGTAAAGTCGTGGTTGAATCGGGTTGATTATATCTTTCTTTTATTCAATGATTTGTGTCGTAAAGAATCGAAGTAACGATAGAAAAAATAAACATCTCCAAGATACAATAGCAGATATTTAATCAAAAAGAGTGGTAAATATACAATTTCTTTGGCGTTCTGAGAAAAACAAGAAGTCGAAATAACTTCAGTAAGTAAAGACCGAATTTGACGAATAGCCACTCAAAATTACACTTATAAGTTATTTGACTGTAAAATTTGTATTAAGTTTAACCGGCTAACTTATTTTTTTTCATAAGCAGTCAAGTGAATGTCTTTAAATTAAAAGTTTTTGCATTTGCAAACGTGTTTTACCCGATGTTTCTTATGCAAATAGGAGTTCTATCGGTAATTTTTACAGTTGAATATAGAACTCTTTTCCCTAAAATAATTAACTTTGCGAAAAGAATACCGAATCTTATACAAAATCCACGTAACACCGATGAAAGTACGCCAACTATCCGTTTTTATGGAAAACAAGCCCGGCAATCTGAATGACATACTCCATGTTTTTGCCACGAGCGATATTAATATTGTCTCATTGACTGTCGCCGATACTGATGAATACGGCATCGTACGATTATTGGTATCCGAACCGGAAAAAGCGCAAGAAAAATTACGCGAAAAACAATTTACCGTCCGTATCCATGATGTGTTTGCGCTTGAGATGGAGCCACAGTCCGGTTCTTTATACCGTATATTAGAGCATTTCGCGGAAGCAACTATCAGCATGGAATATGTATATGCGTTTAGCTACGGTAGTAAATCCATTGTGGTTTTTCGCGCCGACAATCAAGAAAAAGCCGTTGAAGTAATCCGTTCCAATCGTCTAAAATCAATACGGGAAGAAGATTTGAAAACAACTTATTGACTTTGGTTGAAGGGTCAGATAAATTTCTCTCTAAAATAATAACAACAACAAACATTCCCTGATAAATGCCTTTGGGTACTAATGTCTTATGATTTGGAATAAAGAAACCGAATGTATGCCGCGCGAGCAGATGCGGGCGTTGCAAAATGAGCGACTTTTACGGCTTGTACAACGAGTTTACAACAACGTCGAATTTTACAAGAAAAAAATGGACAAATCCGGCGTAAAGCCTGACGATATCAAGTCGATTGATGATTTGTCGAAACTACCATTTACCACTAAACAGGATTTGCGGGACAATTATCCGTTTGGGCTTTTTGCTGTGCCGATGAGGGAGATTGTCCGCATACACGCCTCCAGCGGAACGACCGGAAAACCGACGACCGTGGGGTACACACGTGGCGATATTGAAGTTTGGAAAGAAGTCGTAGCGCGCAGCTTTACCATGTGTGGAATAGGAGCGGATGATGTGATGCAGGTGGCTTACGGCTACGGACTATTTACAGGCGGTCTTGGGGCGCATTATGGAGCAGAGGAAGTCGGTGCGAGCGTTATCCCCATTTCCGGCGGAAATACACGTCGTCAGCTTCAGCTCATGGCAGACTATGGCACTACTGCGTTGGCATGTACGCCTTCCTACGCGCTACATTTGGCGGATGCAATGACTGAACATGGTTATTCGCCGAAAGAAATGAAACTAAAAAAAGGCGTTTTTGGAGCCGAGCCGTGGACGGAAAATATGCGCCGAGAATTGGAACACAAATTCGGAATACAAGCTTATGACATTTACGGCTTGAGTGAAGTGATGGGACCCGGAGTCTCCAATGATTGTGATTATCATTGTGGATTACATGTTCATGAAGACCATTTCTTTCCCGAAATTGTACATCCCGACACCAGAGAACCGCTTCCGGCAGGCGAAGAAGGCGAGTTGGTTTTTACCACACTGACCAAAGAAGGCATTCCGCTTATTCGCTACAACACACGCGACCTTTCTACCCTGAACTATGAACCCTGTAAATGTGGGCGAACATTAGTAAGGATGAAAAAAATTACCGGACGAAGCGATGATATGCTGATTATCCGCGGTGTCAATCTGTTTCCGTCGCAGATAGAGCACGTACTGTTGGATATGGGCGAAACTTCGGCACATTATATGTTGTATGTGGACAGGCATAATAACTTGGACGTCCTTGAACTGCAAGTAGAAATGGACGAGTCGAAGCTGACCGATACCATAAAAGATCTACAAAACCTTACCCGAAGGATAGAACACGCTTTGAACAGTGCTATCGGATTGAGTGTGAAAGTAACATTGGTTGCGCCAAAAACCATTGCTCGAAGTGAAGGAAAAGCCGTTAGGGTAGTGGATAGAAGAAAAAAAGAAGGATAGATGGAGTATTGTTTGCTCGGTTAATTTTGAAAGAATAGTCTTAACTACGAAAAATAAAATCTATGAAACAAATGAAAATCAGTCGGGTTTTATTCGTTGGGATGTTAATAACTATCTTGTTCTCAAGTTGTGCTGTCTTCAACGGAAGCATAACGAAGCAAGTCGATCAGATAATGGGTTCTAAAAGATTTACTTTTGAAGCTTACCACAGCAATAATCAGCGTGATGAGCAAGAATATAGACAGAAACTGACGTTTTTGAAGGAGATTAATCGTTCTCAAAACGTGGAATATACCTTATATGACGTTATCTATTTGCCGTATAGTAGCTTTGATATTTCAGATAAAATGTACTTGGTCGTGGACGAAGAAGTCTTTCCCTTGGAAAATGATTCGAAAGAAAAAGTTTTAGATCGGGTCGCTACGGAAGAAAAACAATCTGCCAACTCCGAAACACAACCTGTAGCTGACGGATACAGTACAAGTAAATCGTGGAAAATGGTTCACCCACTGAGTGAAGAAATGATATTGAAAATAGTGGACGCGCAAATAATGTACCTTCGCTACTATGCCGGACCAAACATGATAACGTCTGAAATTACCGGAACGGAGCTTACGTCGGTAAAGCGGTGGATAAAATCAAATAACTAAAAGATTCATGAAGAAAAAACGCTTGTTTAAGTACATGCTCGTTGAGCTTTTGGTTACAACTGTATTAGTCGGTTGCTCATCCGTGAAGTATTATTCAGAAAATGACCTAGTCAAAAATATCCAAAAAACAACCTACATTACACGACATGAAAAAAATGAACGTCACGAACCGACCTATTGGCAAAATTATATTTTTACCAATGAAGTCAATAAAAATACTGATAAAACCATCACAATTTACGATATAATAACGATGCCGATGGGAAGTTATGATTTAGAAGAGCAAGCCTACATTGTGTTGGATGGTACTATTGTTGAACTTGACAATATAGAGTATCGAAGTAATTCGTTTGTAAAAAAAAGTGAAATCAAAGAAGAGATAATGCTTGCGGACTCTACCAAAACCACCGTACTTAAAGGTTATAAAACCGAGAATTTAAAAACCGTTCGAATGAAGCACCCGATTAATGAAGAACTGGCATCGCGGATTATGAATGCGGAGAAAATTTATTTTAGGTATTATGCCGGTCCAGGTAAACTGACAACTGATTTAACGCCAAAGCAATTAAAAAAATTAAAGAAATTGATTGCCCAATAGTGACGAACAGATAACCACATTCAAATAATGATTTCAAAACAACTTGTTGACGGGCTTTTAGCCCAATTTGGAACCGATGATATCAATCAGCTTTCCATTCGCCAAGTCGGAAAATTAGTCTCACAAGCGGAACAGCGGAGTGGTGTGGAGTTTATCCACATGGAGATGGGCGTTCCCGGATTGCCGGCATCGCAGGTTGGTATCGAAGCCGAGAAAGAAGCGCTTGACAAGGGACTTGCTTCTATTTACCCGAACATAGAAGGTATTCCTTTCGCTAAAGAAGAGATAGCTCGCTTTGTTCGTCAGTTTATGGATGTTGAGACGAAGGCGGAATACTGTATTCCTACCGTAGGTGGGATGCAGGGAAGTTTTGCCGCTTTACTTGCTGTTGCTCGTACCAATCCCGATAAACCCTACACACTTTTTATCGACCCCGGTTTTCCTGTACAAAAATCGCAATTGGACATACTCGGATTACCTTACAAATCGTTTGATTTCCGGAATAACAGGGGACAGAAACTTCGCAAAAAATTAGAAGAACTATTGAAGGAAGGAAACATCTGTTCCATCTGTTACTCTTCTCCCAATAACCCGACTTGGTGCTGTTTTTCGGAAGAAGAACTGAAATTCATCGGCGAGTTAGCCAACCGATACGATGTCATTGTGATTGAAGATTTAGCCTATTTCGGGATGGATTTTCGACAACATTACGGTGTGCCGGGTCAAGCACCATTTCAACCCACGGTGGCAAGACATACCGATAACTATATTTTAATTCTCTCCGCGTCCAAAATTTTCAGCTATGCCGGGCAACGGATAGCGATGTTGGTGTTTAGTGAAACAGCCTTTTCACGTCCGTATCCGAATCTAAAACAGTATTTCCCATCCGAAACCTTGGGACGATTTATTCCCTACGGCGTACTGTACGCGACTACCGCCGGAACTTCGCATACGGCTCAATACGCGCTTGCCACGATGCTGAAAGCGGTCAATGACGGAAAAGTCGATTTCGTAAAAGAACTTTACCATTACGGCGAGAAAGCCAAAAGGATGAAAGAAATTTTTCACAAACACGGTTTTTACATTGTTTATAACGATACGGACGGTAGTCTCGCGGACGGTTTTTACTTCACGATTGCTTATCCCGGATTGACGAGTGGCGAGTTGATGAAACAATTTCTATACTACGGTATCAGTGCCATATCGCTTGCCATCACGGGAAGCGACAACCCAAACGGACTGCGAGCCTGTGTGTCGTTTGTGTGGATGGATCAGATGGACGAGTTGGACAGACGGGTAGGGGAGTTTGCGGCGAGTTTCACATAGGACTTTTACGCTTGAAAAACCCGGACGAGTTGTAACCGTTTTTTCCCTTTTTCTCGTCATTGCCGATTTTTTTTTTCTCTCTCTCTCTGAATAAATTTTAGTTGATTCAGTAACAGCTATTTCTCAAACAATCCCTATAAATCAATGTCCTGTTTTTTTATTCTAAAAATATTCAAATTTGACGTTGGATATCCAAAGTTTTCGCTATTTTTACATTCGAAAATTAATCCCGAAAACCGACGGGATTCTTATAATCTATTACGTCATGGAAAATATCAAAACCACCGAAGTTATTGATTGGGCAAGGCAATTCATGTCCAAAGCTCAGGATGAAATTCGCGATGAAGAACGCGTAGAGCAGAATAAGTATGCCGATTTGGTTCAAAATCCGAACGATAAAGTGTTGATGACCAAAATGCTGGATGAGACATCGCAAATACGCGACAACAAAAAACTGGCAAAACGCATCCGTTTACTGCTGAAAGAGTACGGGACACCTGGTTTTTTTACCGGAAGTGAAAAAGCGATGCTGGGATTATTCAATTCGATAGGCTATCTTTTTAGCGCAATCTCAGTACCTATTTTCAAGAAATACCTGCATAATTACACCCGTTCCATCATCATCAATGAACGTCCGGATTTGCTAAACAAGCATTTAGCCGATCGGAATAAACAGGACATCGGACAGAATGTAAATCTGCTGGGAGAAGTAGTCCTTGGCGATGGTGAAGCACGCAAGCGGTACGAACACTATCTTGAAGCCTTACAAGATCCGCGTATCAATTACATTTCTGTAAAACTCTCCGGAATTTACGCCCAAATCAATCCCCTGAATTACGAGACCTGTAAAAAGGAACTTTGTCAATTGATGGGAAATATCTACCAACAGGCAATGGAGTATCCATACAAGGATGAACAAGGAAACATAACCTATAAGTTTGTCAACTTGGATATGGAAGAATACAAAGATTGCGAACTCACGCTGGATGTATTCGTTGCCGTACTTTCCGAACCGCGTTTCAAAAATCTGAAAGCCGGAATCGTTATTCAGGCTTACCTTCCGGATGCCGGCAGGCTACAAAAGAAACTGCTGGTTTTTGCCAAGAAACGATATGCCGATGGCGGTTCTTCGCTCAAAATGCGCTTGGTAAAAGGAGCAAACTTAGCAATGGAAACCATCCAATCGTCCATACGCGGATGGGAAAATCCGATATTTGACAGTAAAATCCAAGTGGATGCCAACTACCTGAAAGTGCTGGACGAAGCTCTGAAGCCGGAAAACGCGGAAGCGCTCAATGTGGGTGTAGCTTCACACAACTTTTTTACCATCGGATACGCCTATTTATTGTCTAAAAAAAATAAAGTAGAAGAATTTGTTACCTTCGAGATGTTGGAAGGAATGGCAAACCATCTTCCGCGTGTGATACGGAGTTTGGATAAGCAGATCATTCTATATACGCCTGTGGTAAAAGATGAGAACTTCTTGAATGCCGTTTCGTATTTGGTGCGCCGGATGGATGAAAATACCGGAAAAGACAATTTTCTGACCTATTCGTTCAATCTGAAAGAAGGAAGTGAAGCGTGGAATTTCTTGATAAAACAATTTGAACAGGCAATGGCGATAAAGGACAACGTTAGTGAAGAACCAAAGCGAAAACAAAATCGGAACTTGCCATATAGACAAATTTCAGATATTAATGTATTTCAAAATGAACCCGATACCGATTTCGATCTGCCCGATAATCGGCTTTGGGCGGATAAGATACGTGAAAAATGGATGAAGTCGGAGAAAGACGAACCGTATCAGATTCCGGCGCAGATAGGAGACAAATTTATTACTACGGATAAAAAGAAAAAATACTACGACCGTAGTCAAGATAGTCGGGTGGTCGTTTGTGAAGTAAGTACAATTTCTTTAGCCATGATGAAAGAAGTTGTTGAATTGTCAGAAGCCGATAAATCAAACTGGCGAAAAACACCACTTGCCAAACGAAACGAACTGCTACACAAAACGGCGGAAAATCTGGCAAACAAACGTGACGATTTGATTGGCGTAATGGCAACCGTAACCGGAAAAACCTTCAACGAAGGAGATGTGGAAGTTTCGGAAGCAATTGATTTTTGCCGTTTTTACCCCATTTCGATGAAGAAGTTTGACAGTCTGAAGACGGTAAGAAATACCCCAAAAGGAATAGTTCTTGTCATCCCGCCGTGGAACTTCCCCACAGCCATTCCGGTGGGTGGAGTAGTAGCCGGACTTGCTTCTGGCAATACGGTAATTTTGAAACCGGCTACCGTTGCTTTTCCGGTGGCGTGGGAATTTGCACAGGCATTTTGGGATGCCGGAATCCCGAAAGACGCTTTGCAGGTAATTTGTCCGCAAGACGGGGAAGCGTTAAATTACCTTACTACCCATCCCGCCATCAAGCATATCATCCTTACCGGTGGAACGGATACCGCGTTCCGCTTGCTTGAAAACAACCCGACTTGCCCGCTTTCTGCCGAAACAGGTGGAAAAGACGCTATCATACTAACAGCTTCCGGAGACAGAGACCACGCCATTTTGAACGTGGTAAAATCCGCGTTCGGTAACGCGGGACAAAAATGTTCTGCCTGTTCCTTATTCGTGGTGGAAAAAAGCGTGTACGACGACCCCGACTTCAAATCCAAGCTGAAAGACGCGACAGAAAGCATGTACACCGGCAGCGTGTGGAACGGTGGCAATCTCGTTGGTCCAATGGTATCCAATACCAACGAGAAATTGCTTTACGCCATTGATAATTTGGAAGATGGAGAGAGTTGGTTAGTCGCGCCCGAATTTTTGGATAAAGACCGCTATATATTGAAACCAACAATAAAATGGGGAGTAAAGCCCGGAAATTATAGTTTTGAGAATGAACTGTTTGGTCCCTTACTCTCGGTTGTTTGCATGGATGATTTGAAGCACGGGGTTGACATGGTTAATTCGAGTGAATTTGGGCTGACTTCCGGCTTGCAGAGCTTGGACGAAAACGAACGCGCTTACTGGAAAGAGCATCTGGAAGCCGGAAATCTGTACATCAATCGGGGAATTACAGGAGCCATCGTACAGCGACAGCCGTTCGGCGGCATGAAACGTTCGGCGTTTGGCGGAGGCATCAAGGCGGGAAGCGACAACTACGTCAGCTGTTTTGTACATTTTGAAGAAACAGCACACAAAGAACCGATTACGATGGACAGCAATGCGTTTGAAAGCTATTCAAGTATCCTTTCCAAAGAAGATTTGAACCGCTACCAACGCGCCATGCAAAGCTATGTCCGAAATTGGCGTGAAGAATTTTCCATTGAACGCGAAACGCAGAAATTGGTTGGCGAATTGAATACCTTTCGTTATATACCCTTGAAAGACATTGTTCTACGCGTATTGCCGAAAGATGCATTAGTGGAAGTAATGATGTGCATTACGGCATCCAAAGTCGCCCGGACGCCGATTACGGTAAGCATCTCCGCCGAAGATGAGAAATTATCCGTACTTCAAGCGTTTCCGAAAGACGACTTCGAACTCCATGTGCAGACCGACGAAGAGTTTCTGAAACAAATGCAAAGCTACGACCGTGTGCGTTGCTGTTCGGCGGAATTACCACTAAGCTACTACCGGCAGGCGGCTGAACTCGGCAAATACATTGCCACGGCAAAGCCGGTAGTAGAAGGTAGGGTGGAGCTTTTGCATTATTTGAAAGAACAGAGCATTTCATACGAGTACCATCGTTACGGAAGTTTTTCTGAAAAGGATGGAATACTTATATGATGTTTAATTTTCAATAAAATGATTAAAATGGAAAAAGAATTAACTGTAAAAATTAATCCCGGTGGCCCATATTTGGTGTCAGGTGATTTTAAACTGGTTTTATCATCCGGTGAAGTGAAAGAAATGACAGGAAATACATTCTTCTGTCGTTGCGGTCAGAGCGCTAAAAAACCATTCTGTGACGGAACGCATAAAGGTTTGTCTTTCGACAAATGATTTCAGATTGCTTGGATTTAATGGACTGCCACATCTTGTTTACAATGGTCATTCGTGTGCCGGGAAAAGATTCGGTCGTTACCGTAATTAAAGGGCTTTAAGCTACAAATGAAATCTTTTGAATATTTAAAAAATCATAAAAAGTTAATTTTTTTTATGATTTTTTTTGTTAATAAGATTTTTTTTTACGATATTTGAACGTTATTCACGAAAGCTAACGGTGAAATCTTTATCTACAGTTACCGAATAATCGGGATATTATATGATAAAATTCACAACATATCGGATCGCATTCCACGCTCGTAAGATCAGAGCGTGGCGATTGTTCAGGGTTGCCCCCCCCCCCCCTGTAAATATTCAAATAGTTTATATAGAGCGATTTATGAAAGTGTAGAGATACTTTCGTCAGAATATCCATATAAAATCTGACAGCCGGTTCAGATAGTTATATCGGTTGTTTTGCTATACAGTTATTATCCGCTATTGAAAGGAAGCGGATTGAATATCTGCTTTTCATCTAAAAATATTAACTCCGAAGCGAGAAAGAAGGTGTTTGAGATGGACAGTAGTTGATAAAAATCGATAAGTTAAAACAATACGGATGCATAGTTTTGCATGACAAAAAATAGAGCTGTAAAGCGCAAACTTAGTTTGTATATGAACGTAACCTGAAAATTTGTTACGCAAAAACAAACTTGAATCTATATGGAAGCGCGAGTTTCCTTCCATAACCTTAGAAAGGGTTAAATACTAAAAAAAATACAAAATCAGAATACATCGGAAATTTTAAAATAGGTCCGTATCCGTTGTGTTCACAAAATAAAATTGATTATGAAAAAGATAATTTATGGTTTTATTATTGTAGCTATTACACTGGTTGCGTGTGATAAAAATGATTTATCAACCAATCCAGCCGAGATTAAAGTTCAAGATAATACAATTAGTTATACCAGTTGTGTATCTATGGATGAATATGAAAATGCGTCTTCTATTGAAAAGAAGATTATTAATCAAATAGATGGAGCTTTAGTAGCGATGGAATTGATGAAGAGAGATGATTCTTCTATCGAATTAGACGCAATTATTTCGATTTCATCAGATCCTGAGAATGGCTTCTCAAACTACATGATTATCACGAAATCTGAGCCATCAGTACGAGATAATTTAAAACAAGACGCTCCGGCAGAATCATCACATTCATGTGAAATATGTAATGTGAAAAGTGCATATTCGTGTGTAAAACAAATAATTAAGGATACGGAAAGTCTTACAGAATTTGATGTACATGTAGAAAGGATAGGTGGATGTGTGAAACTTTCATGGTAATTGAAGTAAACCGATAACTATCATGAAACCAAAAAAAATAATGCTATTGCTCGTTGCATGTATGTAAACAGCTCTATTTAGCCAAAATTATTCCGAATTGAATCTTGCCTACAACGACACTCATTCCGGTAGAAGTATTGCGTTGACTATGTCGAAAACGTATAACCAAAAGAATGAATTCGGATTAGGTATCCGGTATAACATTAACAAAGTCGCTCACGATGATGATCAGATGAACGTATTTTGGAATCGGTTGTACGCGGCAAATTTTTTACAACATTGGGGGGTAGAGACGTACTATCATCGGTATATCATACCCGAATGGGAATGTACCAAGCCTTATCTCTTCTATGATATGCAGCTGTCTTACTCCGAGACGAAAAACCGGATGTATTTGCCTGTTATGGACCATCCTGAACATGGCAAACTGTACAAAAAAAAGATTGAACGTTTCGGTCCCTATACATGGATCGAACAGACAATTGGTGCAGGCTTAAAATCTAAATTGACTGAAAGATTGTACATCAACCAAAAAATAGGAGCAGGAGTTATATTCATTATGGGAAATGATGAGAAACTGGTACCGGTGCCTTATGGATTTCATTGGGAGTTTGCCGGTATATATCAAGTCGGTTTGACGTATCGATTTCAATAACTCCGAGGGTTACGCCTTGTCGAAGCAAACATCGTGAAAACCGACCGTTTTCACGATGTTTCTTTTATTAATTTAGATTTACAATTTTATGCTCTATTCAAATACACTTTATTAAACTTTTCGAGACTTTACCGTTAATAGTCGAAAAATTTTGTTACATTTAAAATCTTGACTATATTTGCCATATATTTGGCAAGTAAAAAATAAGCAAGTACGTAAAATGGCAACATTTGGGGAGTTTTTGAGAAACGAAAGAAAAAAGAAGGGATTAAACCAAAGTGAATTTGGACAACTTTTCGGCATCATTATGACTGATATTTCTAAAATAGAAACAGGAAAGAAAAAATTTCCTTTTACAAGCCTTGAAGCACTTGCGAAGTTTTTAGGTAAAGACTATTTGGAGTTAAAAAACCTGTATGTTGCTGACAAATTGGTTGAAGAAGCTCATAAATACAAATGTTCTGACGCAGTTTTCACAGTAGCCGAAAGCCAATCAAAATATTTGAGAAACAAGAATGCTAAACAAGGAAAAATTAAATTCTAATGAACTACAAAAACTTCATACAGACATTAGGATTTACCCCCGCTCCCCCAGATTTACAATCGGTAGTTTGCTCGGCAGAGCAATAAAAAGACATAAATATAAGTATAACAGAGATTATCTAAATTAGATTACTATGGCGTTAGTTTTCAATGAGATCGAGAAATTGTGTAGTCCGCAGGCAATAAGCATCACTTTGTGTGCAAAGCCAAACTTTCGACATCTGAAAGTGTCTTTCACAATTCTCCATTTCTTAGCTCTTCCAATGGCATGTTCAACACCAATGCGGATGGAAGATATTTCTTTGTTCTGCTCTTTTTGTTCTTTAGTAAGTTCTTTACCTTTTGGTTTCTTTGTGGGCATAATTACAGTTGTACCTT